>JBPCWJ010000496.1:0-10597 GCA_051009635.1 Rhizobiaceae bacterium | reverse complement strand
GCTCAGGGAGCTGGCAGGTAAACCTCACGGACCAATTGCTGATGAAATTCCCGGCGATTGTATCGTGGTTGCGCGCAATATGGGTGCTGCGGAACTACTCGATTACAGCAGGGAAAATTTGCGTGGTCTGGTGCTCGAAGAGGGTACGCCGACAAGCCATGTGGTAATTGTTGCCCGCGCGCTTGGTATTCCCGTGGTGGGGCAGGTCGGGAATATTGTATCCTTGGCGGAAAGCGGCAATGCGGTCATCGTCGATGGGGATGACGGTATTGTTCATCTCCGGCCTGCGCCTGATGTTGAAACAGCCTATGCCGAAAAAGTACGATTTCGCGCACGCAGGCAGGCCGAATTTGACGAGTTGCGGGAATTGCCGGCCCAGACCATAGATGGTCAAAATGTGCAACTATCGATCAATGCAGGATTGGCGATGGACCTTCCCCAGCTTGAGCAATCAGGCGCTGACGGCATCGGGCTGTTCAGGACGGAACTGCAGTTTATGGTCGCCTCTCATTTTCCGCGGCCGAATGAACAGGAAGATTTGTATCGCGAAATAATGAATGCTGCTAGTGGACGGCCTGTAACGTTTCGAACGCTCGACATAGGCGGCGACAAGGTCTTGCCCTATGGGCAGGTAATCCATGAGGAGAACCCGTCATTGGGATGGCGGGCCATACGCCTGTCCATTGACCGGCCTGGCTTGATCAGGATGCAAATTCGCTCGCTCATGAAAGCGGCAGCCGGGCGAAATCTCCAGGTTATGCTTCCCATGGTGACCGAGGTGAGAGAGGTACAAGCGGTTCGCAAGATTATTGACCGTGAAGTGGAGATATTGACCAGGTTTGGATATCAGTTACCCAAGATTTTGAAACTGGGAGCAATGATCGAGGTGCCTTCCTTGATGTGGCAGCTCGATGAATTGCTGGCCAGGGTGGATTTTGTATCGGTTGGTTCCAACGATCTTTTCCAGTTTGTGATGGCAAGTGATAGGAGCAACCCGCGAATCGCAAACCGGTTTGATCCATTAAGCAGAGCCTTCTTGAGAGTACTGCAAAAGGTGGTTCAGAAAGCCGACGAACACGGCAAGCCGGTAACGTTGTGTGGAGAAATGGCAGGTCGGCCATTGGCTGCAATGGCTCTTATCGGGCTGGGCTATCGTTCTCTTTCAATGGCCCCTTCGTCGATTGGGCCGATCAAGGCAATGGTGCGTGCGCTTGATGCGCAGAAGTTGGCAGAACTTGTCCAGTCTCAGATAGGCAAACCTGCTGGAGAACAAACCATGCGGGAAATCCTGGCGGATTTCGCAGATCAATATGGCGTTCCGTGTTAAATACGGAAGGTGAAAATTGGTCCTGATTGAACTTATGTTTCATGTCCAATATTACCCAATTGGTTACAAATCTGGAATTCTGACTAAATGTTGACGCAGGAAAAATTGGATCAATTGCTGGACAGGCACTCAACGCTTGAGCAGGCAATGGCGGCAAATCCTGATCCTGAGGAATATGTGAAGCTGGCTTCCGAATATGCCGAACTCGGGAACGTCGTTACCAAGATCAAGGAATTGCGTGATCTTGAAAAATCGCTGGCCGGTCTGGAGGAGCTGCTTTCCGATCCCGAAACCGAAGCGGAGATGCGTGAACTGGCGCAGATTGAACAACCTGACGTAAAGCAGAGTATTGAAGCCTTGCAGCAGGATATACAGATCGTATTGCTTCCTCGAGACAAGGCTGATGACAAGGGCGCCATATTGGAGGTGCGAGCTGGAACCGGCGGTTCGGAAGCGGCACTTTTTGCAGGTGATCTTTTTCGTATGTATGAGCGCTATGCCAGCGAAAGGGGCTGGAAGGTTGAAGTATTGTCGTCAAGCGAAGGAGACGTTGGCGGCTTCAAGGAAATTATCGCGATGATTTCGGGCCGCGGTGTGTTTGCCCGGTTGAAATTTGAATCGGGTGTTCACCGCGTTCAGCGTGTCCCTGAAACAGAGACGGGCGGAAGGATACATACTTCTGCTGCGACCGTGGCTGTATTGCCGGAAGCGGAAGATATTGATGTGGAGATACGAAATGAGGATATCCGTATTGATACAATGCGGGCGTCGGGTGCTGGCGGACAACATGTAAATACAACAGATTCTGCTGTCAGGATTACCCATTTGCCGACCGGGGTCGTCGTCACATCCTCGGAGAAATCCCAACACCAAAATCGTGCAAATGCCATGAAGACACTTCGAGCTAGGCTGTTTGACATTGAACGCCAAAAGGCCGAAGAGGAAAGAGCAAGTGATCGAAGGGTGCAGGTAGGATCGGGTGATCGGTCGGAGAGGATAAGGACTTATAATTTTCCGCAGGGCAGGATTACTGATCACCGGATCAACATGACCCTTTACAAGCTTGACCGTATCATTTCAGGCGAAGGCCTTGACGAACTTGTTGATGCGCTGGTGGCGGACTATCAGGCAAGCCAGCTTGCAGCGCTGGGTGAAGATGAATGAGTTCGCTAACTATCCGGGTTCACCTTGCAAAAGTTGCCGAATTGCTTCGCAAGAATGGAATTGGTGATGCAGAGCTGGACGCGCGGCTATTGCTTCAGCATGTGCTGGGATGCGAGCACAGCGAATTGATCTCAAAATATTTAGAAGCGTTGCCATTGGAATTGGCCGTTGCCCATGAGGAGCTAGTTCGCAGGCGGTCAGAAGGTGAGCCGGTTCACCGTATCATCGGACATCGTGAATTCTTCGGAACTGTTCTGGAGATCGGGCTGGAGGTTCTTGATCCTCGCCCAGAAACGGAATTGCTGGTTGAGGCGGTGGTTGCCGATGTTGACGAAAATGCGAAACTGCAATTTGCCGATGTTGGTACAGGAAGCGGGGCGATTGGTATATCGCTCTTGAAGTTGTTGCCCGGCGCTATTTGCACGGCCATAGATGTCAGCGAGGCCGCGCTTGATGTCGCTTGCCGAAATGCGGAACGGAACGAAGTTGCAGATAGATTCTTACCGGTGTGCTCAGATTACTTTAGTTCAGTCGTGCCGGAGTTTAACTTCATCGTTTCCAATCCTCCTTATATTCGCAGTGCCGATATCGCTGAACTTGATATTGAAGTGAAATCGCATGATCCACTGATAGCACTTGATGGTGGCCGCGATGGGCTTGATGCCTATCGTGAAATATTTGTGCAGGCCCGAAAACATCTTCGTCCATATGGCAGATTATATCTGGAGGTTGGATTCGATCAGCTTGAATCATGCAGCCGACTGGCTCTTGATGCTGGATGGTCAGTGGTTCAGGAGAAGGAAGACTATGCCGGTTTGCCACGAATTTTGGTGTTTGAAATAGCAGAAATGCAACACCGGCAACAAGACGTTCACAATGTTCGCAGAAAGTGCTTGGAATCTGCAACCGAAACAGATAGTTTCATTTCTGTGCAGGGGCAGAGACTTTGAGTCGCGCCTTTTGTAATTAAGTTCCCAGCGACATTCGGTCAAAGTTCGGAAACGTTCCGTATTCAGGTATGCTTGGGATATTGGGCAAAAAAGCTGATCGCAGGATTGATTTTTACGGGTCCGGTCAGGCGTGATTTTACGCGCTGCTTCCCTGGATTCCGATATGGCGAAATGATGCTCTTCAACACTGTCACTAGAACGAGAAATTTATGAGGCCTTCACAGCAAAAAAACCGGATGCGCGGTCGCGGCAGAAAACAGCCAAACCCGATGAGCCGTAATTTTGAAAGCAACGGACCGGACGTAAAAATCCGAGGAAACGCAGCGCATGTTGCAGAAAAGTACATGACCCTGGCAAGGGATGCAGCCTCATCAGGTGACAGGGTCATGGCAGAGAACTATCTGCAGCATGCAGAACATTATAACCGGATCGTTTCGGCAGCTGCTGCCAATTCCTCCCGTAATGAGGAGCAACCTGGCGGTGGGAAAGGACCTCAGCCTGAAACTCCCAATGACAATAATGCGGAAAACGAGAATGCTGAGGCAAGCGGTGAATCCCAACCAAACCGCGAAGGACGCGGCGGTCGGCAGTCAAGAAACAATCGTAATCGTGGCAGATCAGGTAGACGGCCAGAAAATGGCGAAGATGACAATACTGTAAATGCAGAAAGCGCGGCCAATGGAGAAACTGAAGTCTCTGGCACTGACGCGAAAGAGGCCGATCAACCAGCCCAGGAATCGCATTCACGTAGGCGCCCCAAAAAATCAGAATCTTCAGCAATGAATGGCCAGCCGGATGGCAAATCCGCTGAAAGCAAGGATGAGCCTCAAGAAGAAAAGGCTAGTGCCTCGAAGTCGGATATTTCGAGCGATGCAGCCAAATTACCGGGTAGCCTGCTGGGCGTTGGCGCTGATACTCCGCCAGCATCAAATCCCAAGAATGATGATTGATTAAAGAATTTACTCCCATAGAGACCAAGTTGGCATAGTTTTTATCTATAACTGATTGTTCGGCTGCCCTTTTTTTACGGGCTCGCAATCACTATCTCTATCCTGAACAGGCCTGCCGCAAAGCGGGGGCTTATCCAATGGCATTTCTCCATGCTGCAAAGCAGGTGGTGAAAAGTTCAGGAGACCAGTATGAACATTGAAAAATATTCCGACAGGGTGAAGGGTTTCATTCAGTCGGCTCAAACACAGGCCCTATCGGCGGGCCATCAACAATTTTCTCCCGAGCATTTGCTCAAAGTGCTGCTTGATGATCCGGAAGGTTTGGCAAGCTCGCTGATTGAGCGTGCAGGTGGAAATGCGAAAGAAGCAAAGCTGGCTGTAGATGCCGCTTTGACATCAATGCCGTCGGTATCCGGCGGTGATGATCAGCTTTACCTGGCGCCGGCCCTTGCACGGGTATTTGATACTGCGGAGAAGGCAGCTGAAAAAGCGTCTGATTCCTATGTGACAGTTGAAAGACTCTTGCAGGCGCTTGCGATGGTGAAATCTGCAGAGACCTCGAAAATTCTTTCCAATGCGGGTCTGACCGCCAACGCACTCAATCAGGTCATCAATGATCTGAGGCAGGGCAGGACAGCTGACAGCTCCAATGCAGAAGCGGGATATGATGCGCTAAAGAAATATTCGCGCGACCTCACCCTGGATGCCCGCGAAGGCAAACTTGATCCGGTGATAGGCCGTGATGAGGAAATTCGCCGTACCATTCAGGTCCTTTCACGCCGGACGAAAAACAATCCGGTGCTGATTGGCGAACCAGGTGTCGGTAAGACCGCCATTGCTGAAGGGCTGGCACTCAGAATCGTAAATGGCGACGTTCCCGAATCGCTCAAAGACAAGCAGTTGCTTGCACTGGATATGGGTGCCGTGATTGCCGGTGCAAAATATCGTGGTGAATTTGAAGAAAGGCTCAAGGCTGTTCTGAGTGAAGTGCAAGCTGCCAATGGCGGGATAATCCTGTTCATTGATGAAATGCATACGCTTGTCGGCGCTGGAAAGAGTGAAGGCGCGATGGACGCCTCCAATCTTCTGAAGCCTGCTTTGGCACGCGGAGAGTTGCACTGTGTTGGTGCTACCACTCTCGATGAATATCGCAAGCACGTAGAGAAGGATGCCGCGTTAGCACGCCGGTTCCAGCCAGTCTTCGTTAGTGAACCCACGGTTGAGGATACGGTTTCGATCCTGCGGGGTATCAAGGAAAAGTACGAACTGCACCATGGCGTTCGTATCACTGACTCAGCGTTGGTGGCGGCCGCGAACCTCTCAAACCGGTACATCACCGACAGATTCCTGCCGGATAAGGCGATCGACCTGATGGATGAAGCGGCTTCCCGGCTTCGAATGCAAGTTGATTCCAAACCGGAGGAGCTTGACGAGTTGGACCGCAAGATCATCCAGTTGAAGATCGAACGCGAAGCGTTGAAAAAGGAAACCGATAAAGGTTCAAGGGAACGGCTGAAAGTTCTTGAAAGCGATCTTGCCGGATTGGAAGAAAAGGCCAATTCGCTGACTGCCCGCTGGGAATCAGAAAAGAACAAGCTCTCCGGTGCCCGGGATATCAAGGAGCAGCTGGATCGTGCCAGAAGCGAGCTTGAACAGGTTCGCCGTGAAGGCGATCTGGCCAGGGCAGGGGAACTTGCCTATGGCGTGATCCCCGATCTGGAAGCCAAACTGGAAGAAGCCGAGGAAGAAGGTGACAGCGAACTCGACAACATGATGGAAGAGGCAGTCACACCGGATCATATTGGCCAGGTTGTCTCACGCTGGACCGGTATTCCCGTAGACAAGATGCTAGAAGGTGAAAAGGACAAGCTTCTAAGGATGGAAGATGCGCTGGCAGAACGTGTCGTCGGTCAGGGTGAAGCGGTGCAGGCTGTATCGCGTTCCGTCCGCCGAGCAAGAGCAGGGCTAAACGACCCCTCGCGTCCGATTGGCTCGTTCATCTTTCTTGGGCCAACAGGTGTCGGCAAGACAGAATTGACCAAGGCGCTGGCCGGATTTCTGTTTGATGACGACAATGCCATGGTCCGTTTGGACATGTCGGAATATATGGAGAAACACTCCGTTGCCCGGTTGATTGGCGCACCTCCGGGGTATGTCGGATATGACGAAGGTGGGGTTCTGACCGAATCGGTAAGACGGCGTCCCTACCAGGTGATTCTTTTTGACGAAATCGAAAAGGCGCATCCGGATGTCTTCAATGTCCTGCTTCAGGTTCTTGATGATGGAAGGCTTACTGATGGTCAGGGCCGGACAGTGGATTTCCGTAATACGCTGATTATCATGACTTCAAATCTCGGTGCCGAATTCCTGGTCAATCTTGGCGAGGATGAAGAGGCTGAAGCTGCACGCAGCCAGGTCATGGAGATTGTCCGGGCAAGTTTCAGGCCTGAATTCCTGAACCGTGTTGATGAAGTGATCCTGTTTCATAGGCTGAAACGTTCCGATATGGCCGGGATTGTTGCCATCCAGTTGAAGCATCTTGACAACCTGCTTGCAGATCGTCGTATCGATCTTGAGCTGGATGAAGACGCTGTAGAGTGGCTGGCCGACAAGGGCTATGATCCGGCCTATGGCGCAAGACCGCTCAAGCGGGTCATCCAGTCGGAATTACAGGATCCGCTGGCAGATCGCATTCTGTCGGGTGATATTCATGACGGCATGAACGTCAGGATTCGGGCTGCTGCCGACCGGCTGGTTTTTGAACCTGTCGAAGCCAAGTCTGCCAGTCAGGAAGCGGAAACCCAGGACGCTGCCTGATTCGATATGCCGGAAATTAGTGTGGGGCGCATATGACGCTTGATGAATTTAACGCGTATTGCGCCTCGCTTTCCGGCACTACTAATGTTGTCCAATGGGGTGGAGCGAGCGTCTGGAAAATCGGCGGAAAGATCTTTGTCGTCGCGGGATGGTCTGCCGACAAGGAACTTGGCGTGACTTTTAAGGTATCAGACATCGGATATGAGATTTTGAAGGAAGAGGCGGGTCTGCGTCCTGCTCCCTATCTTGCCTCACGCGGGATGAAATGGATCCAGCGAACGAGTAATGGCTATATGGATGATGACGGATTGCGCGAACATCTGGATGCCAGCTATCGAATCGTGGCTTCCGGCTTGCCCAAAAAGCGTTTGGCAGAACTTGGCCTCGAAGACCTCAAAAAAGACAAGACGAATAACCGTTGAATGCGACCAATCAGTAACGCGCGATTTCGGTGTCTTCACCATCGGACAAAAGGTCATCAATGCGATCACGTTCAGACTGGTAGATAGCCAGTTCAGTACCCTTGAGCACACGGCCTTTGGGGAGCCTGATCCGCATCGGATCCACCTTTGTCCCGTTGACGATCACCTCATAATGCAGATGCGGACCGGTAGAAAGCCCGGTTGAACCAACGTAACCAATTACCTGGCCCTGACGAACCCGCGCACCAGGTTTGATCCCCTTGGCAATTTTTGTCTGATGGGAATAGGAAGTTACATAGCCATTGGCGTGCTGAACCTTGGTCTGCCGGCCATAGCCGGACTGCCAACCCGCTTTCAGAATTACGCCATTACCTGCAGAGAGAATTGGAGTTCCGCGTGGTGCTGCCCAATCGACCCCCCAATGCATTTTTCTGTATTTGAGGATCGGGTGCCAACGTGAACCGAAGGGTGATCTGAAGCGTCCATTGGGAACCGGTTGGCGAAGCAGAAATTTTTTCGCGCTCTTGCCGGTTTCATCATAATAATCAACCCGGCCATCATTCCGGTCACGAAAACGATAATATTTTCGTTCGATATTTCCGAGTTTGACAGAAGCGAATAAAATTTCTGATTTTTCAGTAGGCACCTTTTGACCATCTTCGAGCGAAACAAATACCGAGAGCTGGTCAGTGGGAGAAATGGTTGAATTAAAATCAACATCGAAGGCGAAAATGCGAATCAGCTTGGCCGCAAGTGCGTTGTCGAGACCTTCAGAAAGGGCTGCCCTGTAGATTGCGTCATAGGTTGATGGCAGTCTGCCTTTTGCTATCTGTACAGCCGGTTGGCCATCCTGCTCTATCTGCGGGATTGGTTCGGGTGCCGGGGTGTAAACGAATCGGTTGGAATCGGTCCGTGCAATGGAAACCAGATGAGACGAATTTCTATATATACTAATCCTGCCCGGCTTGATGATCTGCTCGGGTTCATTTTTTCCATTGATCTCGTAGTTGATCCTGACCCGGTCACCTGGGCGCAGATTTTCAGAACCAAGGTCAGAGGATAGTACTTTCTGAAGAAGGCTGGCTTCCGCCCCGTCCATATTTTCCGAGATTAATATCTCCGACACAGGCGCATCGGCCTTTACCCTGACGACCCGTTCCTCGTACCGGCGTCCGGTAAATGCACGTGGGTTCTGTTTTTCCAGAACTGTCATGTTTTCGGCGACGATGGTAACGTCACCAGCCGGCAAATTGCTGTTTTGTGTAAATGAGAATCGGCGTGGATCGAAATAGGTCAGGGATGCAATTGTTGTCGCACCACTCCCAAGGCCGGGAGCAGCAGTACGGACAAGTTCCTCTATCTCGCTTGCCCGCTGTCTTGGCGTCTTGGTAACCAGTGGATTGGTATGGTCGAAATCAACAAGGGTAATGGATACTTCGGTGTCAACATCTGCGCCGTATATCAGATCACTTGATACGGATACCGGTTCCGGTTCTCCCTTGTCGGAAAAGACGTTGAGCGCATTGAATTTGGGATATTCGTAATCTGCCTTGGGAGCTGCAGCCAGCGGAGCCTCAATTCGAAGAAAAGGCTTGACCTTGACGACATCCCTATTGCCCTCGCGACTGACGGTGGACACCATCATGATATCAGTGTCTGAAGTATCCACATTAAGTTTCAAGCCGGGCCGGGCTCCTTTGACGGCGATATTGGAGGGGCGCTCAATACCAGGCAGTTTTTCGTAGGCCTGCGCAGGCAATGTAAGTTGATGACGGCCGTCAAGTGCTGCAAACAAGGCCCCGCCCATGAGAAAGGCTGAGGTCAGACCGGCAAGGACCGCTCCGGAAAGCCAGCGCAGACTAACGCGGCGCTTGTCCGGTAGCTTCCTGCTGCTTTCCACGAGCGGCGGCATGTCCCCAAGAAACAGGGTTTCGGTGTTCTCACTGGTTGACGTCATCGTCCATCCGAATTCGATCTACAGAAGTATCTGCCACTTGCCGACAATATTGTCCAGCTTTCCAAACCGCTATCGACGGCCATAAGATCCGGTATCAGCCTGCTATCTTTACTACATTTCCGGCGGGCTTTTTATGGGTCAAAACGGTCTGATATATCGATCAAAATCCTACCAGTTCAAATGGGGCCGAAAATGGGCAAAACCTGCTTTGAAAAAAACCGTCAAAAAAAGTTCAAAAATATGCAGAATGCTTGTTGACACTTGGGACAGAGGAAGACTATATACGCCCAACACGAGGGCGGCACGCCGCTGGCGACAAAATTGTTCGCCCTTGTGTATTCCAGAGAAATCGCACGAGAGTGCATTCCTCGTTAAGGCTGCAGAGCCAGATTACCATTGGGTAATTAGGACAAGCAGCCCGATATCGTGTCTGTATCGATATCGGTTCTTTGACAATTGAATAGGAAGAAAGAGAAACGTGGGTGGCGGAGTCCTGCTGAACCCAACTGAATTCCTTCGGTTGAGGTTCGAACGAGACTTCGGCGAACACGTTTCAAGGACGTTACACATCGATACGAGAGTATCGATGGTGTGTTAATACATGTCCTTGTCAATCTGTTGCGAAAGCAACAGTTTTATGCGTGACCAGATGCAACTTGTTGCATCTAAATAAGCCGATCAAAATCTCATATCAAACTTGAGAGTTTGATCCTGGCTCAGAACGAACGCTGGCGGCAGGCCTAACACATGCAAGTCGAACGCCCTCTTCGGAGGGAGTGGCAGACGGGTGAGTAACGCGTGGGAACCTACCCAGTAGTACGGAACAACACAGAGAAATTTGTGCTAATACCGTATACGCCCCCCGGGGGAAAGATTTATCGCTATTGGATGGGCCCGCGTTGGATTAGCTAGTTGGTGAGGTAACGGCTCACCAAGGCGACGATCCATAGCTGGTCTGAGAGGATGATCAGCCACACTGGGACTGAGACACGGCCCAGACTCCTACGGGA
>JBPCWJ010000495.1:0-2664 GCA_051009635.1 Rhizobiaceae bacterium | reverse complement strand
CAGATCGGCTTCGGATGTTGTCGTCAGCTCCAGACCGTCAAATTCGACCGTCCCTCCGGAAATCCGGCATCCATCTCGGGCAAAGCCCATGGCGGCAAGTCCGATAGTGGACTTGCCTGCACCGGATTCTCCAATGAGCCCGAGGACCTCCCCTTTGTGCAGGGTTAGATCGACACCGTGCACGATCTCGACCCAGGTCTCATCGGAATAGCCTTCAATCCTCAACCCCTTGATTTCGAGCAATACGTCTTTTTCGTTCTTCATCAAGATCACTCCTTGAGGCCCGAGGACCGATGCAGCATCCAGTCCACAACGAAGTTTACCGCAACTGTCAGAAGCGCAATCGCTGCGGCAGGAATAAGCGGTGTAATGTCACCAAATGAAATGAGCGTCGCATTTTCGCGTACCATCGATCCCCAGTCGGCAGTTGGTGGCTGGATGCCAAGCCCCAGGAATGAAAGCCCTGCGATAAGCAGGAATACGAAACAGAACTCCAGACCAAATTCAGCAATGAGCGGTGCTGTCGAGTTCGGCAATATCTCTTTCCTGATCAGATACCAGGTACCTTCACCGCGAAGCTTTGCTGCCTCGATATAGTCCATCACAACAATATTGCCTGCGACAGCACGAGCAAGTCTGAACACTCTTGGAGAATAGATCAGTGCGACAACTATAATAATAACAATGACATTGGTGCCGAAGATACTCAACATCAGCAGCGCGAATATCAGGGACGGAACCGACATGATGACATCAGCGATCCGGCCCATTAACTGATCAAACCATCCGCCCTTGGTTGCGGCCAGCAGACCACACAGGGCCCCGATTGTGAAAGCGAGGATCGTCGCGCCGAGGGCAATACCGACAGAATTTCTCGCACCATAGATAATGCGGCTGAATGTGTCCCGGCCAAGCTGATCTGCTCCCAGCAGCATGTTTTCATCCGGCGGCGCAAAGGCGGAGGATATGACCTCGGCCTCACCAAAAGGCGCAATGTAAGGAGCAAAAAACCCTGCAATCGCGTATGTGAAGATCACGAACATTCCGAATGCCGCAGTCAATGGAGCAGTACGAAGCTCCTTGGCTATCTCGGTTGGTGAGATAATGATCAGAAACTCACGGAACGCATAGGAAGTGCCGGCCGCAAATGCCAACAAACCTGCCCCAACAGAAACTGCTGTCAGCGCGGAAACGCCACCAACAATTCCCATGACGAATGAAACCAGCGTCAGCGAGAACAGCAGCAGGAAAACTTCGCGCTTCTTGTAAAATGCCGCGAGGCAGGAAGCACCGATCAGGAGCGCGTAATATGTGACTACAAAATAACTCATGACCAGCCCCTCACTTCGGATGCCGCAGACGCGGATTTGTTAAAATCGCGCCGACATCGGCAGCAAGGTTAAGCAGGATGAATGTCGCCGCAAAGATCAGACAACATGCCTGCACGATCGGGAAATCACGCTTCGACACGGCATCCACCAGCAGCTGTCCAATTCCCGGATAAACAAACACCACCTCCACGAGAACAACACCGGTAACCAGATAGGCAAGGTTCAGCGCAACAACATTGATAATGGGAGCCCAGGCATTGGGAAGCGCGTGTTTTACGATCACTGTCCAGGGAGAAGCACCCTTCAATCGTGCCATTTCAATATAAGGCGAGGCAAGCAGGTTGATGATTGCCGCCCTGGTCATTCGCATCATGTGGGCGGTGACAACCAGCACCATGGTCAGTGCCGGAAGGAACGTTCGATGAAGCAATTCAAGGAAACTCATACCCTCGCGAATACTCGCAAGCGCAGGAAAGTAGTTAGCCTTAACTGCAAAATACAAAATCAAGATGTATCCAAGGAAAAACTCAGGTGAGGAAATCGCTGTCAGTGAAAGAACATTTGCAACCCGGTCAGCGATTGTGTTGCGCAGCAATGCAACGATAATTCCGAGGATTATCGAAAGCGGTACGGCAATCACAGCTGCATAAGCTGCAAGAAACAGGGTATTTTTAAACCGGGGGATAATTGTCTCACTAACGCGGTCACCAGAAATCAGGGACACTCCAAAATCCCCCTGCACAGCACCACCCAGCCATTCAAGATATCTGATTGGCGCCGGCCGATCCAAACCCAGTTTGTCCCGTAACGCGGCAACTGTTTCTTCTGTAGCACTTTGCCCGAGAACTGCTTGCGCAATATCGCCTGGTAGCAACTCGACCGCAAAAAATATCAGAATTGATACTACCAGCAGAGTAACTATTCCCAAGCCGAGCCGTCTTAGCACGAGACCTGCAATGTCCCCCATGGAATTCCTCCAAACTAGCTATACCAGTTTTTCACTGGCTTACACTTTTCAGCAATGATTTACACTTTGCCCGACCCGGATGGGCCCAATCAAGCATGGTAAGACTTTTTCCCTACCCACCAAAATTTTGCCCCGGCGACAATTTCGCCGGGGCAATTTTCTTGTCTTCAATCAGGCGGTGGACCACCAGCGGCTTGCCGCCCGCGCTCCATCGCACTCCCAACTCGGTGCGAGTTTCTCGGGAACGCCAATATTCGAACGGTGAGCATAGACGAAGTTGTTGAAGAACGGAATCAATGTTCCACCATCATCACGCATCAATACCGACATTTCACGATACATTTCTGCACGCTTTGTATCGTCCAG
>JBPCWJ010000494.1:0-12013 GCA_051009635.1 Rhizobiaceae bacterium | reverse complement strand
CTTTGATCTGATTTGTATTCAATCACGCAATAGTCGCTCTACCCAATCCGGCACGATTTCGCTGGCCTTGCCATAGGAATTTCTGTGGAATGCACGCGCCAGATCCGTTGGCTCAAGATTAAGTTCAAACGTTTCTGCACCATATTGCGCAGCGTGCTGCACAAATTGGGCCGCCGGATAGACATTGCCGCTAGTCCCAATCGCGGCGAATACATCGCAACCCTCCAGCAACTCATAGATCTGATGCATTTGGTAGGGCATTTCACCGAACCAGACCACGTCGGGCCGCACGCTGCCGGTGCTGTTACAGCGCGTGCAGACACTATCTACCGACAGCTCTTCTAGCCAGGCAAAACGTGCGTCGCAGGCCTTGCACCAGGCACTCCTCAATTCACCATGCATGTGAATGATCGCCTTTGAACCGCCACGCTCATGCAGGTCATCCACATTCTGCGTGACGATTGTCATCGTGCCGGCCCAATCTGCTTCAAGCCGCGCAAGTGCCTTATGGGCGGCATTCGGTTTGACATCGATTAACGCGGCGCGGCGCGCATTATAAAACCCATGAACGAATTCGGGATCGCTGGCAAAGGCTTCCGGCGTGGCCACTTCTTCCAAGCGATATTTGGACCAAACCCCTCCCCCGTCGGCAGAGGCGCCACGAAACGTATCAAGCCCGCTCTCTGCGGAGATACCAGCTCCCGTCAAGATCACAATCGAAGGTGAATGCTTGGACTTGGACATATGCCATTGTTACCGGGGTCGGGACAAGGATTTCTCGGTAACTTTCCCGCCCTTTCTGTTTATATCCGTATGTGGGAAAAACTCTGCCCAAACATGCCAAAACAAGCCAGCCTTGACATCAGGAGAACGTTTCAACTGACCATTGGAAGTGTTTCCAAAGAAATCAATCTTTTTGACTGCCTTGCCGGTGTCGTTGATCCACACATTCAGGCTTTCATAAAGGGGATCCCATGAAATAACCAAGGCCTGACCACCTACTTCAGCATTTACGACATTGCCTTGTTCGACAATGAAATCATCTGTCCAGCAACTGGCATCACTCCCGATGTTCACTCCCCACACATAGGTTTTTGTTGGCAATCGTGGGTCGATGGGCCGCTCAAGATTTTGCATGATGGGCCGCGCTTCCGTGTGGTGTTTTTGGATCGTAGCCGTAAATGCCAACTCCATGGCAAAATCCATAAGATAGAGCAGCGGGTTACTGGATGGTTTGTTCAGGAATACCGTTCCATCCGGATAAGCTTTCTGAAAACCACGGAATGTCATTCGAAAAGTTGGCCATGGTTGCATGACAAGCGACGGACGGAGGGGGCATGCAAGACCATCGGCAGATGTGCTTTGGTCCTTGGCCCGGAATCCATAAATCTGCTGCACGGGTTCACCCGTATTGTTGTCGCGCAGGACAAGATTATTTCCGTGCTGGGCGAGGACTTCAAGTTCCAGGTTTTCACCTTCAACTACCGGAATGTATCCAAGGCCAAGATTCGCAATACCACAAAATGTCATGACAACATTTTCACCCTTCAAACCGTCTTTATTTCCGGCAAGATGAGGCTGCATGATCTGGGCCTGCGGATGAGCTCGCGCAATGCCATCTTTCTCCACAACGATGACCTGCGTGCTTGGACTGACAAATTCTCTGGCCTCGTCGATACCATAATACCGGGCCGTATCCTTCTGACTGCGAAGGCCCAGATGTACATAAATCCAGGTAAACGCGATAAGTCCCAGTATGATTGGCGTAGCAATCCAGAATACCCAGCCTGACCCCGCACCAAGCCCGAAATAGGTAATAGCAGATAGGATCCACGCACCAATACTGGCAGCAATAAACTTGTATTCATTGCGAATGAAACGATCGAGATTGGATCTTTTCGTCTTGATGATGAGTTGCGGTATGTCGCCAAGATCACGAAAATATACCAGCGCAATCAACAGCGAAATGGCTGTGGTTGCATAGAAAGCTAACTCGGCAAGCATGATTTTACCCTGGATCACATAATCATGATCTTTAGGTATCAATACAATGAAATGCTAACAAGCAATTTGTGACAATTTGGTTGCGGTCGCTCCAGGAATACGGCCGCAATAACCACCTATGAGATATTTCGAAATTCGGCAACCGAGTTTATCGTTTTATGTTCGTCGGCTGCCGGATATCTATTATCCTAACTTGCTACCGAAAGACAGGCCTTGAAGGAACTCGACATATTGCGCAGGAGCGTAAAGTAAAGTTCAGGGCCGTTCTCAATAGACGTTCCAAGCGGGTCAAGCACACCGGCTTTTGCTTGTGTACCTTCGCTCACTGTCGCCACCAGTTTTGGTTTGAATTGCGGTTCGGAAAATACACAAACAGCGTTCAATTCCTTGATTTTCGACTGCAACTCGCTGATCCGCTCGGCGCCGGGCATGACTTCAGGTGAAACGGTGATTGATCCAACCGCACCCAGACCAAAACGATCCTCGAAATAATGGTAAGCATCGTGAAATACCACAAATCCCTTTTCTTTCACTGGCGCCAGATCAGTCGCAATTTCTTCCTTAAGACTGTCGAGTTTTTCCATCAGTGATTCAGCATTGGCTTCATACTTGGCGGCGTTGGCAGGATCGGCTTCAACCAGGGCTTCCTCGATTTCATGCACCAGAGCCTTGGCATTTGCAGGGTCAAGCCAGACATGGGGATCATATTCACCATGGTCATGTCCCTCATGGCTATGATCATCATGCTTTTCTTCAGCATGCTTTTCATCATCGTGATGGTCATCATGAGCATGATCTTCTTCGTCTTCGTAATCATGCTCATCAAATGCACCGCCTTCGCGGAATTTCAGCTTCACAAGATCATGGGCATCCATCAGCTCGACGGTGTTTGCCTTGGTAGCAATTGCTTCCAATGGTTTCTCCAGAAAGGCCTCAATATCATGGCCAACCCAGAAAACGACATCGGCATTTTCCAGCTCCCGGGCCTGGGATGGTTTCAATGAATAGGTGTGAGGCGAAGCGGCACCATCTACGATCAAGCCCGGTGTCCCAACCCCTTCCATGACGGCTGCAACGAGGGAATGAACCGGTTTGATGGAGGCCACGACATTAATATCTGCCTGCGCAGCATATACACCAGTTGAAAGAACGGTTGATGCAAGTAGGACAGATTTCACGATACGCATTTAAGGCTCCGAATAAATTGGATGGAAATTGTGATGTGAGTAATGAACTTGTGTTATAGTATAACGTGTGCAAAATGCCTTATCAACATCCAAATATGGTAGATCAGAATTTTTACCTCGAACCAGGGTCAGACCCATAAAATTGCACGATATGTTGCAGAGATCGGATTCCCTTATTGCCTTGAATAATGCCGGTATGGTTCGTGCCGGCAATTGGCTGGTTCGCGGCGTTACAATGACCGTTGAGCCGGGGGAAATCGTCACTCTGATAGGTCCCAACGGCTCCGGCAAATCCACAACCGCAAAAATTGCCCTGGGCGTTTTTGAACCTGACGAGGGAACCGCCGGGCAACGCGTCAATCTGAAAGTGGGCTACGTACCACAGAGACTTGCCATTGACTGGACATTGCCGCTTACCGTCGGCCGTTTCATGCGCCTGACAGGTGATATCAGCAGGACCGAGGCCAATGATGCAATGTCTGCAACCGAGACGCTCCATTTGGCCAGGGCAGAAGTCCGGACCCTTTCTGGCGGCGAATTTCAACGCGTGCTACTTGCCCGCGCCATGGCCCGCAAACCGGAACTACTCGTCCTTGACGAGCCGGTACAGGGTGTGGATTTCAATGGCGAAATCGCGCTATATGAACTCATCAGGAATATTCGTGATGAACTACGTTGTGGTGTCCTGCTGATATCGCATGACCTGCATATCGTCATGGCAGCGACAGACCGGGTCATATGCCTCAACGGCCACATATGCTGTTCCGGGACGCCAACAACGGTGGCTTCAAGTGCCGAGTACAAGGCGCTGTTTGGGGCGCTAGCCGCTTCCGGACTGGCCATCTACGAACACAGCCATGACCACGAACATCTGCCGGATGGTCGAGTTCTCCATAAGGATGGAACAATCACGGATCATTGCCATACTGATGATGGGCATCACGAGCACTCCAATGAACATTCGGCTGATGAAAAGGGAACTTCTACTGATGCTGGATGATTTCTTTGCTCGCGCACTGATTGCCGGGGCTGGAGTGGCCCTCGTCGCCGGGCCACTTGGCTGTTTTATAGTTTGGCGCCGGCTCGCCTATTTTGGCGATACACTCTCCCATGCAGCTTTGCTTGGCGTGGCAATGGCATTTCTGCTTGAAGTCAACATCACATTGGCTGTATTTTCAGTCTCCGTGTTTGTGTCGCTGGCGCTCTTATTTTTGCAGCGCCGGGCAACGCTTTCTTCCGACGCCCTTCTCGGTCTGCTTGCGCATTCCGCACTTGCAGTTGGCTTGGTCGCATTGGCATTTATGACCTGGGTCAGGGTAGACCTGATGGGCTTCCTGTTTGGAGATATCCTGGCGGTAACCCGTTTCGATATTGCAACGATCTGGCTAGGAGGCGCATGCGTGTTGATTATACTGGCAATGATCTGGCGATCTCTTTTTGCCGCCACGGTAAATGTCGAACTTGCGCAGGCTGAAGGCATGAAGCCGGAACGGGCCAACATGGTGTTCATGTTGCTGATGGCTGCGGTTATTGCCATATCCATGAAAATTGTTGGTGTGTTGCTGATTACCGCGCTGCTTATCATTCCGGCCGCCGCCGCGCGACGGTTTGCAAGCGGACCGGAACAAATGGCAATACTTGCTTCGGCAATTGGCGTGATCGCAGTTATTGGCGGACTGTTTGGCTCCCTTGAATGGGATACCCCTGCAGGACCCAGCATCGTGGTTGCTGCATTGGTATTGTTTGTAATTTCAGTGTTACCGATACCCACCTTGCAAAGCAGGAACAAGGCGCAGATTAAACAGAAAAATGTCGAGCAGTCGAAAGGAGCCCGCCCATGAACAGGCATGCAGATACAGCTCCGGATCTAACCAAGAACCAATCCCTGGTCATGAATGCACTCTCCGAAGCGAGCGGACCAATGAGTGCATACTCTATTCTGGACCAACTTCGTGATCACGGTTTCAGGGCGCCGCCTCAGGTTTATCGCGCCCTGGATAAACTCGTGGAATTTGGAATGGTTCACAGACTGGAAAGCCTCAATGCGTTCGTGGCTTGCCAGCTTCACTCTTGTGACGGTGACAGCGATGAAACCGTCATGTTTACGATCTGCGAAGACTGCGGAAATGTAAGCGAACTGGCAGGCGAAGAACTCCTTGACGCAGTGCAGAATTTGGCGCGCAAATCCGAATTCACACTAAAGAAATCGGTTATCGAACTACGCGGCATATGCTCTGATTGTAATTGATGAGGCTCGCCTTTTTTGCACACGCCACAATGCAACCGTCTCCTCTTCTTGAAGAGACATTAGCCATTCATGGGTCAGCACAGCCCTTTCCATGTCAAATCAGAGCTTGATGCGATAACGGGCGAAACCTTCCGGCCCGTCGCCGGCATCCTCGATCTCGACACCTTTTACATCGCCGATATATTCGTGACCCTTTGGACCGGCATCGAACAACACGGAAGTGCTTTGTAGTTCCTTAAACTTCCAGTTCGCATCGGCCGTGAGATTACTTGGTCTTTGGCACATGAAATTCATGACAAAACGCGGAGCGGATTCAAGCTACCTCGCGGCAGGAAAGAATAGGATAGCTAAACCGGCCAGAAAGTTGCACATTAGAAAAGACAAGAATATAGGTGCCGCGATCATGATCGACCGGCGCAACAGGACACTGAGGGTAATATGGTAATCAGACAAAAGACGCTGGTTAAATTAAGCGTGACAGGTGAATCGATCGGACATGGCCGCACCGACGTGGAAGTTCGGGACCTGAAAGCAATCATCGATGAACCAATAGAACGTGGCGGAACCAATCTGGGCCCTTCGCCGACCGAATACGCCTACACTTCCCTGATGGGATGCACGACTTCGATCTCAAACAAGTGCGCCAAGAAACTCGGAATTGATATCGGCCGTCTAAGCTATGACATGGTTGTTGAGTTTGATCGTCGCGGCGTACTTCTGATGGAAGAGGTCGACGTTCCATTTCCTTCCATTGAGTTGAATGTGACTTCACATGGGACTGCTTCACAAGAGGAACTGGAGCTGGTGGGAGTAGAAACAGCAAAATACTGCGCAGTTTCCAAGCTGTTTTTTGCCGCGGGCACCAAAGTGGAAGTTAACTGGAAAAAAGCCTGAAATCGAAACCCTCAGGGCTGGAGATCACAGAGTATAAGTGATCCCCATCGAGTTTGATCTCTTTTCTCGCGAGCTGTAGTCCCGAATACAGCTCTAGAAGGCACACTTTTTTGAGGAGGCAATCTTGAGCACACCCAAGGCTCATCCGGAAGTGGTCGCGGAACTGGCACCAAACAGAACACTGCGCGCAGGAATTAATCTCAGTAATTTCCTCCTTGTCTCCGGCAAGGCTGACAATGGCGATCCGATTGGCGTATCGCCCGACATGGCGGCAGAAATTGCGCATCATCTGGGAGTGGAACTGGCGCTCATCACCTACCCCGGTCCGGGCGCGCTGGCAGATGCGGCCGAGCATGATGAATGGGATATTGGTAATATCGGAGCAGAACCACAGCGCGCGCGCACCATTTCCTTTACCCCAGCCTATTGTGAAATCGAGTCGACTTACCTGGTGCCCGCTGGCTCACCGTTTCAGTCAGTATCTGAAGTCGACCAGCCCGGTGTGCGGATCGCAGTCAAGGGACGCGCAGCCTATGGCTTGTGGCTTGAAAATAATCTCAAGCATGCTGAACTGATAAGAACAGATAGTATTGATGATTCCTTCACTGCATTCGTCGATCAGAAACTTGATGCACTGGCCGGATTGCGGCCACGCCTGATCAGCGACGTGAAGCAATTGCCAGACGCACGTATTCTTGAAGATCGATTTAGTTCGGTACAACAAGCTGTCGGAACACCAAGGAAAAATACTGCAGCCGCATTCTGGCTGGCAGAATTGGTAGAATATCTCAAGCAATCCGGGTTTGTTGGCGATCTTATCGAACGCCACAAGGTAAAGGGCTTGAGTGTTGCCCCACCAGCAGACGCAAAAGTTTGACCTCTCGAGATTGAACTGGAACTACTATTCCGCCCATCCGACCCAATTCACGGAGCTTCCGATAAATGAACCAGTCAACTGGCCGCTTTGGAGCGAGCAATCCCGAGATCGGTGGCATAGTCCATCTTGATCACGTGAATTTCGAAACACCCGATCAGGAAATGGCAACAACGTTCTATATCGCCGGGCTGGGTTTAACCCGCGACCCATATCGGCGCACCGATGAACAGAATATGGGCATCAATATTGGGATGCAGCAATTTCACCTGCCGCGGCGTGGAGAGCAAACACCCCCTTTTCGCGGTGTTGTCGGTCTCGTCATTCCCGACATGAACGGGGTCAGGAAGCGGTTTGATCTGCTTGAAGAACTCAAGAAATTTGAAGGAACACCTTATCGATGGGAAGAGGAGGATGGCTCAGCCTTGTTGACGAGCCCATTTGGCGTTCAGTTCCGGCTGCACCCGGCAGATACAATTCCATTTCTGCGACCTCTGGGTATTGCCTATGTCGATGTCTCGGTTCCACCAGGCACTGCCGACGGCATTGCGAAGTTTTACAGCCGAATTACCAGGGCACCTGCGGAAGTCTTCAATATCGAGGGAAACAAAACTGCGGTGGTTGGTGCGGGTCCATACCAGCAAATCAGGTTTGTGGAACGCGGCCTGCCCGATTATTCGACCCATTCCATGCACATTTCCTATCACGCCACAAACTACAACGAAATTCGCGAGATGGTGGCAGCGCATGGTTCACTGATGGGTTCAGGCCAGGGAGAAGTCTTTTTCTTTGACAAGATATTCGACCCGGATACCGGTGAAGTGATCTTCGCGATCAACAACGAGGTGCGCAGTATTTATCACCCCGATTTCATGCGGCCATTGATCAATCGCTGGCCGATTGTTGATGAACCTTTTACTGACCAAACCGAAGCCATGAAGGCGCTGGTGGAAAATATCGGGTTTATGCCGGGAACAGGGGGATAGATCAGCATGTAATATCGACGGCAATATCCAGATTTGGATATGAAGCTACCCTGTAGTTGCCAATAGCTCTGGTAGGTCCTCTTTCGCAATGCTGCGGATGAGTTCGGCAATTTCGTTGAACAAGGATGAGTGTACAGAACTCTGCCGCCAGGCAAGGGCAATTGATCGACGTATATTTGATATGTTGAAATCAAGAACTGTAATCTCGTCCCGGGTGCCAATTTCCGAACGGATATAGAGAGCAGGCAGAAAAGCGATACCCACGCCCATCCCTACCATCAGCCTAAGCGTATCAAGGCTGGTCCCTTCATAGTCACGCAATAACGACGCTCCGAACACATCGCATAATCGTACCACCTGATCATGCAAATGATGTCCGCTTTCCATTGCCAGAACTCGTTCAGATTTCAGATCATTTTTGGTGACCACTTTTTTCGATGCCAATTGATGATCTGGCGCACAAACCAGCCGCAACGGCTCTTCAAACAGTTTTTGAACTACCAGGTCCGAACTGTTTATCGGCATAGGGACAATAGCAAGGTCATGCTTGCCCGATAGCAATTGCTGGGCAAGCAAGACAGGCTTTTCTTCCCTGACATAGAGATTCATTGATGGATACTCGGCGTGAAGTTTCGGCACTATATGTGGCAGCAGATATGGCCCTAGTGTGGGCGGAACACCTAGCCTGATTGTCCCTTCAAAGCCATTTGCTGAAATATGGGCCAGATCCTGTATATCCCGAACTCCACGGAGCACTTCCATTGCCCTTGCAGCGATCTCACGCCCAAGCGGTGTCAGCATTACACCAGAATGCCCTCGTTCAATCAGGGCCGCGCCGAGGTCTTTTTCCAGGTGCTGCAACTGAACGGAAAGCGTTGGCTGCGTGACGTTCATCTTTTCTGCGGCGCGCCTGAAATGCAATTCCTGCGAAAGCGCTACAAGATATTCAAATTGCCTCAGGGACGGCAAAACAGATTCCTTTATGGTAATGAATTATAATAGATAAACTCTATTGGTTTTCGCAAATAATTCAATTGGTATCAATCGGTATGGATTTCCATATCTCCTTGAGAAACAATCAAAGGAGATCAACTCATGGGTATTCTTGAACTTGTTGTATTAATCGCGGCGAGCCCTGTTATTGCTGTTCTGCTTTATGGAGCATGGGAATTTTCCGCTGATTCCTGAACTGATGCATTTTTAGAAGGGATTGGAAACAGCCCAGAACCTCAATCAGTTTGAAAATTTCCAATTCTTCCCTATCTATGCTACGAGGTGCTGAACGGACTTCAGCCTGAACTCCGTATCGCTGATACCCCAAAAACCATAATTTGAAATGGAGGCAAAAATGCTGACCGATCCACCTGTGTGGCTAGTGGATGATAAAGACCGTGGTGGCTGCCGCTACCTTCTGCCAAGTGATGCCAATGATGGCTCTCATCATTGGTGTGGCATGACAAAGCAGGAAGGTTCTTCCTATTGCCAGGAACATCATGAAATATGCCATGCGGTCGTTCTTGGTGACACACGTAAACGGGCTGCCTGAATCTGTAGTGCCGGCCTCGCGTTCGGCTTTGGAATTCATCCCGATACGGGCATCCAATTGATTTCAGCGTCCGTTCTTGTCCAGAAAAGCAGACATCAGGAAGTTGGCCTGCTCGCCAGAGTAAACGTAATCACGGCCAACCGGGCATGCATGCCGAGCCAGGCAGCCGCCGCTCATGCAATCGTTCCCGGCCGAAGTAGCAAGATGGCTGATGCAAGCAGGAACATTGTAGGTATCAGCCTGAAAGGCCTCAACCGGGCAAGCACTCAGACACGGTTTATCTGCGCATGATATGCATGGGCTTGGCCGATGCCCAATATGTGGAATTTCAATGCGTTCGCTGAAAGCGAGTGCACCACGATAGGCGTGCCAGAGCCCATAATCTGGATGAATGGCGATACCTATCGGGGACATGTGGCAGTCTTCCGCCTTTTGCGCCCATCGCTGGAATGGGTGGTAGGGTCGTGTGAACGGAAAGAGCGCCGCTGCCCCTGATTTCTCTGCGATTTCCTCAAGCTTGCCTCTGGTCCAGTCATCCAGAAGATCTGACCGCGGATCACGTTCCTTCGCGAATACGTTCCACATCGAGTTACCAGCATTACCCACAAGGATTAGCGTTTGTGCCGCTACGCCTTCTGCAACATCTGGCACCAAATCGGTTGCGCAGGGGTTAAAGCCGCCTCGCGCGATAAAGCCCGCCTTCTCTGTCAAAACTACAATTTCTTGAAACTGCATGGGTTTACCCCGTCGCAATTGGCACTATCCAGAGGGCGTTCGATCTGACCTGGTTCACCGACGTTAAAGCTGTCGACCGGAATACTAACCCAATCTTCAAACATTTCCTTGCATTTCTTGTCATATGGAGCGCCAATTTATGCAACTTAATATGTTCTGACCCAGAGCTGGCAGAAAAATTGCAGCTGATTCAAAATGCCGGATACTCACGTAGAACACGGCATTCGACTACAGCAAGATGCTGCCTTGGATTAGAAAGACCTGATGGATTCACTGACACAATTCACCCTTGGAGCGGCCATATCCACCTTGTGCCTCGGCAAGAAACTTGGCCCTCGCAAGGCGGCTATTCTTGGTGGTGTGCTGGGAACCATTCCTGATCTGGACGTCCTCCTACCTGTCGATAATCCGGTGGATGCGTTCGTTTTCCATCGAGGCTGGACCCATTCGTTATTCGTCCATGCAGTTGCAACACCTGTAATCGGGGAAGTTCTGGTGCGCCTGGTTGATGCCCTGAGAGATTTCAAGGCCCGGGTCTGGCTGACAGTTTTCCTGTGTCTGACAACGCACGCCATCATCGATGCCATGACTGTCTATGGAACCAGACTGTTTTGGCCCATCTATCCCGACCCGATCGGCGTCGGATCCATCTTCATCATCGATCCGCTCTATACATTGCCACTCCTATTCGTCGTTATCTGGGCTCTGGCATCGGGAAACTGGTCAGCCCGGCTCAAAGGCGCATTAATAACTGCGCTCGTTTTCAGCAGCGCCTATATGGGGCTGGGCGTTATATTACAGGCAAATGCCGAAAGGCGGGCAAGCGCAATTTTTGCCAAGGCGGGCATCGAAACAAGTAATATTTTTGCCATCGCCGGCCCGCTCAATATTGTAGTCTGGAAGGTCATCGGATGGGAGGAAGGTCGGTATCACAACCTCTATCTTTCACTCTTCGATGACGATGATCAGGCACGAATATACACACATCCAACTCGCTCAGACTTAACCGCTTGCCTGGAGGGAAATGATGGTTTCGAAAAACTTCGGTGGTTCAGCCGGGGCTTCTTCAAGACCTCCCTGCAAGATGAAAAAGTAATTATTTCAGACCTGCGGATGGGCCTCACGCCAAGCTATGTGTTTAGATTTATTGTTGCTGAACATGATAATGGCGTGATGAAACCGATCCCGCCTGAGGCGATTGAAAGTGAATTACCGACGATCCAGCAAGATTTGAACTGGCTTGCTGACCGCATTATCGGTCAACCATCAATCCGTGCTGCCGAGGTGGGTGCTGTTGAACAAAAGGAATTTGCAGAACTGAAAACCTGTGACAGCGCTGGTTAACTCCATGACACAATTCCAATAAAGCAATATTTTGTCTTGTATGATGAACTGCGCCATGACGCCAAATTTGATTCAGGTAGTTCGATGAAACACCTCCGCCTCGTCTGGAACGGCGAATTAAGCCTTGAAAAAGTGTTTTGGGAATGGGCCGTGGCAGGTGGCATTGCCGTCAACTTTATTTCGAGTGCCCTCTTT
>JBPCWJ010000493.1:0-5737 GCA_051009635.1 Rhizobiaceae bacterium | reverse complement strand
CACCGGTACCTGACGTGGAGATCGAGATCTTGCCGGGATCAGCTTTCGCCGCTGCAACCACGTCATCAAATGTCTTGAACGGCGAGTTCATGGGAACCGACCAGCTGGCAATTGCGCTCGCTGCCTGGAAAAATACCCACTCTTCCCATGGGATAAGGTCAACATGGCCCATTACCCGCACGAACTTGTTGTAGTTGGCGCCGCCAAGAACGGTGTATCCATCCGGCTTCTGGCCATGAACGAACTGAGTGGCAACCGCACCAACAGCGCCAGGTTTGTTCTGGACATTAATGGTCCAGCCCTTGGCCTTGGCCATCTCGTCGGCAATCTTGCGCATGATCGTATCGGTACCGCCACCTGCGCCATACATCACGACCACATTCAATGGCCGCTGAGGGAAGTCCTGACCATAGGCAAGCCCTGGAATCGTGATTTGCATGACAGCTGCACCAGCTGCCGCTCCAGCAAGCAGTTTCCGCCGGCTGATTCCGGTTTTCGAATTTTCACTCATTTTTTTCCTCCCGGGTTTTGGCGAAAGTTTCTCTTCTTTCCGCCAGAATAATGTCGCCCAAATTCAGGTCTTGTTTCTCATTCCCTTGTAATTGTTTTGATTCAGAAATTGGTTGACCTCTGGTTCTATTTCGGTTTCCATCAAGGCATTCCAGCGATTGTTAAATCCAAACAACGCGATCACCGCACCGATCTCGACAATCTGTTCGTCAGAGAAATATTTCTTCAACTCCGCCATGTCTTCGGCCGAAGCATGAGAAGGGCATTGACCTCCGGTAAGCGCCACGCGTAGGGCCGCACGTTCTGCGTCTGAAAATTCAGGTGAAGTCTCGAACTCCCAGATCGCATCGAGCTTGGCCTGGCTTACACCATTATCAGCCCCATTCTTGAATGTATGCGCCGAACAGTAACGGCATCCATTTGACAGGCTCGACACATGGGCGACCATCCAGCGCAAATCAGCAGGAACGGTACCCTCAGGATTACGCACCACGGCCCTGATAAGCCCAAGAACTGCGGCCGCGATCTCCGGACGATGAGAGAGTGTAAGCATCGAATTTGCGGTAAAACCGGTCGCAGATGCGAGCCACTTGATGTCGTCAGCCGCCTCTGCGGAATTGTCAATTGAAACAGGAGACACATGAGCCATGATCAACCCTCGTCCTCAGACAAAATTTACGTCGCGCAACGACATTTGACGATCAGTATATCTGACTTCTCGGGACTCCGCCAAATACATGGCTTCTCCAATGCAAATGCCCTATTCAGGTTCAAATATGACTGATTATTGACCTATCCGGTTAATGATACTTGCTAATACCAAGCATCAAGATTTGTGATAGCTTATTAGGGTGTTATCACTGGCTTAAGGCCGGTCAAACTGATAAATGGCAACGATGAATTTATGATAGCTCAACAACCCAAAATTGGTTGACCAATATGACTGAACCGTTACCGCACATACCGACGGAAGCCTATATTGGCTTTCTAGGCCGTACGATCGAGATTCACTGGGATTATCACGCGATATTGATGTTCTCGATCTGGATGGTTCTGGTTCCTTTTTGCGTGGTGGCGATCCGCTTTTTCAAGCCGCGCCCGGCCAAATACGGTCTGACCAGGAAAGTTGCCATACGCCATGTCGAATGGTGGTGGTTCTCGGTTCACAAGATCGGCCTTGTCATTGCGGTTCTGGCTTCCCTTGGCGGCATGGCGGTTGCCATGGTAGCCAGCGGCGGTTTTTCTGGTTCGGTCCATGCGATCTTTGGCCTGACCACGATCATTCTCGGTTGTCTGCAGGTAATTTCAGCACTGTTCCGGGGTACCCATGGCGGCAAATACTATAACAATGCCGATCCCGACGACCCCTCGACCTGGCATGGCGATCATTTCGACTACACGCTGAGACGGCGCATGTTTGAATCCTACCACAAGACATCGGGCTATCTGACCGGCTTCTTCGCGGTGGGTGCCGTGGCCTCGGGCCTGATGCAATATCCGATGCCGGTTTTGGCCGTTCTGGCTGCCTTGATGCCGATCTTTTACGTGATTTTATGGATTATCTTCGAGTTCCAGGGTCGGCATTATGACGGCTACAAGGCTGTTTATGGCCCCGATCCGGAGTTTCCGCGCACCAAAGCCAGCAGGGACTTGTACTAATGGTTGATATATTAATCCCCGAATTCATGGATGAAAACGTCGCAAACCGGCTCAAGGCGGATTACGATGTTCACTGGGATGTCGATCTGTGGGGCAAGCGCGAAGAGCTTTTGCAGCGCGTTGCCGGTGCACGCGCCATCATTGTGCGTAATGCCACCCAGGTGGATGCAGAACTATTGGAACAAGCACCCAAGCTGAAGGTCGTAGCGCGGCTTGGTGTCGGCCTCGACAATATTGATCTTGAAACCTGCAAGGCGCGCGGCATCGAGGTTTGCCCGGCAATTGGCGCCAACGCCAATTCTGTAGCTGAATATGTCATCACCACAGCGGCGATCCTGTTGCGCGGTCAAGGCCTGCGCAGTACTGCAGACGTGGTCGCCGGTTCCTGGGACCGGCAGCGTTTTTCCAGCGGTCTGGAAATTGCAGGGCGCACACTTGGAATTGTCGGTTTTGGCTCGATTGGCCAAATCATGGGCGCCAAGGGCGCTGCCATGGGCATGAAGATTATAGCCTATGATGCACTACTGCCTGACGATGCACCGGCTTGGGAGCATGCCGAGAAAGTCTCTCTGGAAGATCTTATCTCCAGATCAGACGTCATTACTCTGCATTGCCCGTTGATCCCCCAAACCCGCAATCTGATTGATGCAGCAGCGTTTGAAGCGATGAAACCAGGTACCATTCTGGTCAATTCGGCCCGCGGCGGCATTGTCAATGAAGCAGCCTGTGCAGCAGCCTTGAGATCGGGGCATTTGGGCGGAGCAGCCCTTGATACGCTTGATACCGAACCAATTACGCCGGAGACGGGCAAATTGTTTGAGGGCATAGAAAATCTGATCCTGACCCCGCATATCGCTGGCGTCACCCAGGATGCCAATGTCCGTATCTCAGAAGTCGCAGAGAAAAATGTCAGGCGTGTATTAGGCACCTGACTTCGTTCCCGCCTGTCCGTCCGGTAGATTGCCGGGCAATGACAGGAAAGATTTGTTGGAGGAAACCCATGGCAAGCCAGGACCTGCCCAAACCCGATTACGCCAAAAACATGACCCTGATCGGCCATTCCGACCAGGGCGGCAGACCTGATGGTGTCCAGCTCATGGTCAATAAGGGCTATGCCATTACCGGCCATATGTTCTCCAAGGGCTTCAGCGTCATTGATGTGCGTGATCCACGCAATCCCAAACCGGTCAACTATATCCAGGCGCCTGAGAACACCTGGAACATCCACCTGCAGACCCATGAGGATCTGTTATTGGTGATCAATGCCAAGGACATGTTTGCTTCCGCCGAGTTCCAGGACGAGACCGAATATTACAAGGGCAAGATCGGCAAGAAGGTCGGCACAGCAGATCAGGAAAGGAAGCGCGACTGGACCGCCGGCATGACAGTCTACGACATCGCCAATCCTGCCGAACCACGCCGGATCGGTTTCATGCCGGTCGATGGCGGCGGCATACACCGTCTCTGGTATGTCGGCGGGCGCTGGGCCTATGCCTCCGTTCTGCTCGACGGCTTTACTGACTACATCTTCATGACCATCGACATGGCCGATCCGACCAATCCCAAGGAGGTGGGCCGCTACTGGCTGCCCGGCATGAATGCGGCTGCCGGCGAAGTGCCCGGCGAGGATGAAGCGCGAGCCGGCCTGCATCATGCCATTGTCCATGGCGATACCGCCTATGGTGCCTGGCGTGACGCTGGCATGGTGATCATGGACATTACGGATCGCGCGGCGCCCAGCCTGATTGTCCATCGCAATTGGTCACCTCCCTATGGCGGCGGGACCCATAATTGCCTGCCTTTACCGGATCGCGATCTGCTTGTCGTCGCCGACGAGGCCGTGCTCGACAACTGTGCCGACGGCATCAAATATATCTGGATGTTTGATATCCGCGAACCCTCAAACCCGGTCTCGATTTCGACCTTCCCGACGCCGGATGAAGCCGACTATATCAACAAGGGCGCCCATTTCGGCCCGCATAATATTCATGAAAACCGGCCTGACAGCATGGTTTCAGATCAGGTAATCTTCTCTACCTATCAAAATGCCGGTATCCGTGTCACCGACATCTCCAACGCCTATCAGCCAAAGGAAATCGGTGCCTTCGTGCCACCAAAGCCGAACAAACTCATGGATCACCGGCCCAACCGGCCCCTCGTCATCCAGTCCTGCGATGTCTGGGTCTCAAAGGAAGGGCTGATCTACTCAAACGACTACAATGGGGGATTATTCATTCTGGAATACAATGGATAATCGATTTCCAGCGACAAACTAAAGCGCGACCTTGAACTTCGCCCTTCCCATCTCGCAACCACTGCGGATTTCGTCTGCAAGTTCATCAATGAACATTTGTGTAATGACTGAGGTTGATTTGGTGGCAGGCTCGATCAGGACGTAATCGACCGTCATTTTCGGTTTGGTGATAGGGTGAAGCTTGATTCTTAAATCCTCTATATCCGGCAGGCATGTACATCCCGGCAGAATAGATACCCATTCACCCTTGCTTACAATATCCAGCGTAGCCATCATCGAATCCAGTTCCATCACGGAATGGACCGGCACATTATACTGGCTGAGATAAGCATCAATCTTGGGCCTACGTGCATTCTCCTGTCCTGGCAATGCGAGTTTCAGGGGTTCAAGGTCGGATAAGGCCACCGGCTCTAGATGTTTCCGGTCGGTATCGATGGCTGTGGCAAATATTTCAAGATCAGTGTCCAGAAAACTCGAACGCAGCCCATCGGGCATGACCGCATTTGGCACTACGGCAAAATCCAAAATGCCTTCGATGACTTGCTGGGTAAGAAAGGAGCTGTATCCTTCTGTGACCTTTACCTCGACATATTCGTTTTCTCTTGAGAAACGCTCAAGCACCGGCGCCAGGATCGATCTGGCAAAGGTCGGCATGATTCCAACGCGTACAATACCATGCAGCTTGCCGGTTTGCGCTTCCACGTCCCGCTCTAGACCGCCTAACTCCAGCAATATTCTGGCTGCACGCCAGTAAATCCGGTCGCCTGCCTTGGTGGGAATAACGCCGGTCGAAGCCCGTTCAAAGAGCTTTACACCCAATATGTCTTCAAGATAACGAAGCTGCATGCTGACCCCAGATTGGGTTGCATGCACCCGCTTTGCCGCAGCAGTAATCGATCGCTCTTCATAAATCGCAACAAAAAACCGAAGATGCTGTAATTTGACATGCTTCATTTGATTAGCTTGCCTTCGCGTCCGGTGTGCCCTGACGCCCTTCCATTGAAGTAAACCAACACATGAAATTGAGCTCTTCCAGTCATATTTCAACCAGCAATTCGTAGTGCAATCCAGATGATGACCGGAAGACAGGCAAATGTCACCATGGTCGATACGACAATACCGCCTGCCACCTTGGCTGGCCTGTCGATAAAAAGTTCAGCGAAGATGTAATTTACAATCGCAACCGGCATTGCGGCCAACAAAAACACAGTGCCTGCAGCCGCACCTTCAAGACCCAGAACGTGGATCACGCTGATTCCGGATATTAATCCAAGCGTCAGCCTGCCAAAAGCCACTCCAAGTGAAGGTTTGATG
>JBPCWJ010000492.1:0-13191 GCA_051009635.1 Rhizobiaceae bacterium | reverse complement strand
CCCCATTAAACTACATAAAATGGCGCTCGATCGGACGTCAAACCCCAGCGTCAAATTTTTCGACTGGGGTACCGGCCCCGCTCTTCAAGCTTTTCCTTTTATTTCTCGTCATATCGAGCGCCATTTTATGTAATTTAATGGGTCCGGACCCTAGCGAAGATCAAGCGACATGACAAGCGCATCTGTCCCCTGAACACACCCATCGGAAGCAAGCGCAGTGCCGGTTTTCCCGTCATTGGCGGTATTTGAATAATACGCTTCCCGTTTCCCTACCTGCTCGAAGCCAAGTTTCAGATAGAGCGATATTGCCGCCTGATTTGTGGCATCAACTTCAAGAAACAGCTTTTGCACCCTTTCGCGATGCAATTCGCGGATCACATGATCCATCAATGCCCGCCCTATCCCATGCTTTCGTGATACTGGCTTTGTGGCAATCGTGATGATCTCGGCCTCCTGGCCGGAGTTACGTACCAGGACAAATCCCAGCGCGCCGGCATCTCCCTTGCCATACTCCTTTGCTATCCACAGTTTCGCTCCGGGCATCGCCGCAAGCCTCACCAGTTCATCTTCATCCCAGGCCTTGTTGAAACCGGCTGCATGAATTTCTGCCAGTCGGGAAAAATCGTCCGGTTCTGGCTCCATCACGACAATCTCGATCTTTCTCCTTGGAAACCAGATCATGACCGCTCCAATGCAAATCCGGTCTGTGGCTTGGCATCTGCGCCACGAAGATAGATCGGTTCCGGGCTGGAGCCATCATATTCCATGGCTGCTCCGATTCGGGCGATCACCGATATGGGTGGGACTGCCATCTTGTGGCCTACTGTCAGCTTTTCGCAACCTAATTTCGACAGTCGGAGATTGAGCTCGCCTGAACCGGAACCGCAAATGGTCAGGTTTTCGCGCGGTGCTGCGGCAATCATCTCGGACAGTTCGCCATAACCCATCAAGAACGGCCCGCTTGGCATGGAATGATCAGCTTCCAGCGAAATTTCGTCATCTTCAACAAAAAACTGGCAATAGGCTTCGTCGCGCCGCGCATCGGCTACCACCAGCCCATTGCTCCCGCCTGCAGCATACCAATGCGCTTTCAACGTATTCACTCCCAATGCCGGTACCGACAAGCCAAGTGCTAGTCCGCGGGCAGTAGCAAGTCCAACTCGAATGCCGGTAAAGCTGCCCGGACCTGCCGCTACGGCAATTTTGGAAATGGAGGAATAATCCAAATCTGTTCCATCAAGCGTAGCGGTAATGACATCCATTAATCGTTCAGCATGGCCCCTGCCGATATCTTCGCTTATCTCGGACAAGATTATGTCGTCGGCAAGCCGATGTATTGCTGCCGCGCAAATAGGTCCGGAGCTGTCGATAGCAAGGGTAATCATGGCCTTCTATTGCCTGCGGCTTCGAAGTCAGTCAACTGAAGCCTGCAACTGCCGGGAGCAAATATGAAATCTTGTCAAATTTCAGACGGCTTCGACTTCACTCACTTCAGGAATGAAATGACGCAACAGGTTTTGTATTCCGTATTTCAGGGTCGCGGTAGATGAGGGGCAACCCGAACACGCTCCGCGCATATGCAGGTAAACGGTCCCTTCCTTGAATCCACGAAACACGATATCGCCTCCATCCTGTGCCACAGCGGGGCGGACACGTGTATCCAGCAATTCCTTGATGGTCGATACGATCTGGCTGTCGGATTCGTCAAAGAATTCTTCGCCTTCGCCTTGCTGGACAGATTCGTCCACAAGAACAGGCCCACCGGAGGTGAAATGTTCCATGATCGCGCCAAGGATGGCGGGTTTCATGTGTTGCCAGTCAAGTGCGGCATCTTCCGTTTCATCACGGGTAATGGTCACAAAATCATGGCCAAAAAACACACCTGATACGCCTGGAATTTCAAATAACCGTTGAGCCAAAGGTGAATTTTCGGCCTCTGAGACCTCGCGAAAATCAGCAGATCCTTGTTCCAGCACGGTTCTCCCCGGAAGGAATTTTAACGTGGCAGGATTTGGAGTGGCCTCGGTCTGAATGAACATTTTCGTTCTCCGTTCGCCCAAAAAGGGAACATTAAATTAGAATAATTCCAATCTACAAAATAGGAAATTTTATACTGCCGTCAAGCAAACCTGATGCTGAAATGGACAAATATCCAGCCGTTCAACAAACCAGGGATCATGTGACGGCTTCAATATCTACATCAGTCATTTCTGCCGGGACCACAACTACCGGTATCGGAAAGGATGATCCCCGGTCCGAAATCGAGGAAACCAGAGGCCCGGGACCATCCTTGGCATCCCCTGCCGCGAGGACAAGCAGGCCAATATCAGGATCCTCCTCGATCAGCTTGTCAACTTCCTCCCGCGTATATCCCTCACGGGTAACCAGTTCAGGGTCAATATTGGAAGCTTCACGGGCATATCTGGCAAATTTGTCCAGCGCCACCCTTGCTTCCTCGAGAGATTCCGCACGCATGATTTCTTCAACGCCAATCCAGTGCTGGAAATCACCGGGCGGGCAGACATATACAAGAACCAGCCCCCCGCCGGTATTCTGGGCCCGGCGGCCTGCATACAAAACCGCCCTACCGCATTCAGGAGTTCCGTCAATGACCGCAAGAAACTTGCGCTTGTGGCCTTCCTCGTGGATTTGACGTTTTGAGACCATGAAACCTCCCCGGTTTGAACGTGACAGCTATCACGAAGTCTCTTTTATGATAAAAATCCGACAATGTCGCGGACTTCGCTCATGGTCTGCGTGGCAATTTTGCGTGCGCGTTGAGCCCCATCGCGCAAAATGGAATCAACCTCGTCCGGATTTTCAAGCAATTCGCGCATCCGGGTACTGATTGGGGTCAGTTTTTCAACTGCCACTTCAGCCAGGGCTGGTTTAAACTCTGCAAATTGTTTTCCGCCAAATTCCGCCAGGACAGATTCGCGGCTGCACCCGGCCAATGCAGCATATAATCCGACGAGATTTTCAGCTTCCGGCCGATCCTTCAGGCCGTCTTCTGATTCAGGCAACGGTTCAGGATCCGTCTTTGCTTTCCGGATTTTTTTCGCAATATCATCAGCGCTGTCGGTCAAATTGATTCGTGACAGGTCTGACGGGTCGGATTTCGACATCTTTTTGGCCCCGTCGCGTAGCGACATGACCCTTGTCGCCGGTCCCTCGATCAGCGGCTCCGTCATCGGAAAATATTCATCCCCATGACCAAGTTTCGCAATCTGGTCAGCAAAATCATTGTTAAATTTGGCCGCAATGTCCCGCGTCAGTTCAAGGTGCTGTTTCTGGTCATCACCGACCGGCACATGCGTTGCGCGGTAAAGAAGAATGTCCGCAGCCATCAGCGCAGGATAGGAAAACAAGCCGACCGAAGCTTTCTCACGATCCTTTCCGGCCTTTTCCTTGAACTGGGTCATCCGGTTCATCCAGCCCATTCGTGCGATACAATTAAATATCCATGCCAGTTCGGCATGCTCCGGTACCTGGCTCTGATTAAATACGATATGACGCTTGGGATCGATGCCGGACGCGATATAGGCCGCCGTGACTTCCCGCGTATAATCCGGCAGCTTATCGGGGCCTCCCCAGACCTGGAATGGCTGGGTTATGGCATGCAGGTCGACAACGCAATAAATGCATTCATGACTGTCCTGAAGCGCCACAAATTTCTGGATTGCACCCAGATAGTTTCCAAGATGCAGATTACCGGTTGGCTGGACACCTGAGAATACTCGGTTCTTTGGCTGGCTCATCTATTCGCTCGAACTCTGTACGGTAAATTGGTGATGTGAAAACGACGCGCGGTTTATGGCTGAGTGTATCAGGTGAAGCAAGCGACAAAACAAATTATCTTCACGGCACTAGCTGGCATTTGGTTTCCGGCCCAACAACCGCGCGAGTAATTTTGGATCGACCGCTCCTGTCGCGAGGACTACGGAAAAGTAGATGCCGGCGCCACAGATTATGGTGCCGAGAACAAGGATAATGCGCATGATCCAACTGCCGTCCATCATCTCCGGTTCGAATTGATCCATGGCGAACCATAGCGCAATGCCCATCACTATATTGGCAAAAAGGACCTTGATCAGATTTTGCAAGGTCAGCCTTGATGGGACAAGCAGTCCCCGCCACCAAAGGGTTGCCCCTAACAGGATGGCGTTCAACCATTGGGCGATACTGGTCGCTATCGCTATTCCTGCAACGCCTATCAGCGGAAAAAGTGTAAGGCTGATGGCGATATTTGTGGAAACATTGGCCATTGCAAACCACATCGGGGTCTTCATGTCCTCGCGTGCATAAAATCCCGGCCTGAAGGTTGAAATCAGCGTGGCAGCAGGCAATCCCCAACCAAAATGTAGCAATACTTCAGCAGCTTCGATGGTTGTCTGGCGGGTGAAGGCACCGCGTTCAAACACCAATGCGACCAGCGTTTCGGGCATGATGGCAAAAGCGACGGCTGCCGGAACAGTCAATAGCAGGCCGAATTCCAGGCTCTTGTTTTGAAGCTTTGTTGCTTCAGCAAGGTCATTGGCTTTCAATGCACGCGAAAGTTCGGGTAACAGAACAACGGTTATGGCGACTGCCACTACACCCAAGGGAAGCTGAAACAAACGGTCGGCATAGTTGATGACGGCTATCGCACCGTCTTGTGCCGACGCGATATTCTGTCCGACAAGCAGGTTGACCTGGGTAATGCCGCCGGTGATCGCCGCAGGAATTGCCAGTACAAGCAACCGTTTGACGGGTTTGGTAAGCGCAGGTGTGCGCCAAGAGACAGAAAACCCTTCGCGGCGAACACCATAAATTAGCAGACCAAGCTGCAGCACGCCGGAAATTGTAACCGACCAGGCCATGATGATACCGGTCTGTCGGCCATCCATACCGCCGTAAAGAGCGATCAAAAGCCCGCCAATGACCACAATATTGAGTATTGTCGGGGCGATGGCGGCAATGAAATACCGTCTGAAGGAATTGAGCACCCCCGACAGCATGGCAACAAGCGACATTGCCGTCAGATAGGGAAACATGATCCGCGCTAGCAGGGTGGTGATCTCGAACTTTTCTGATGAAGGATCAAACCTTGCTGCTATCACCGTATCCACCAGAAACGGCATGAAGATCATTGCAACCGCAGACAATACAAGCAGCACGCAAAGGAGAACCGATAATACCTGCTCGCAAAACTCCCGGGCGGCTTGCCTGCCACCACCTTCCAATTCCTTGGCAAATAGTGGGATAAAGGCCGAGTTGAAAGCACCTTCTGCAAACAATCGGCGAAACAGGTTGGGAAAGCGGAATGCAGCATAAAATGCATCGGCGACCGGCCCGGCCCCCAGCACTGCAGCGATGATTGCCTCACGGAAAAACCCCAGAAAGCGGCTGGCAAGGGTTGCCATGCCCACTATCGAGAATTTTCCAAATAGCCCCATATTGCTACTTTCGCGCCTGTTTGGACGATGTAGTGCGCCAGACATCTGTATGCGGCTTGGCCTTCGGGTCCAGAACGCTCATCAAACGGTCTATGATACGCTGTTGCCTGCCGGATGCCGTTATTTTCTGTCCGATGAGATCCACCACATAAAACGAATCGATGATTTTTTCGCCAAATGTGGCGATATGCGCTGATCCGATATTCAGATTGAGATCAGCCAGCGCTCTCGTCAATTCCGACAACAAGCCGGGACGGTCCAGACCCTCGACTTCAACCACGCTGAACTTGTCGGATAGATCATTTTCGATACGGACCACCGGCTTGACCCTGAAAGCGCTCGTGGCCTTGCGCAACCTGGTCTTGCTTGCAATCATTTCCGGTAGAGCAGTTTTGCCTGACAGGACTTCCTCGATCATCGAACCGACACGCTGTGCCCTTCTTTCCTCGTCCGCATCATCCTTGAATTCACGATTGATGAATATGGAATCTAGCGCCCTGCCATCTGACGTGGTGTGAATTTTGGCGTCGGCGATATTTGCGCCTGCCGAAGAACATGCGCCGGTAATAATCGAAAGCAATCGGGGGTGGTCCTGCGCCAGTACGGTAATTTCAGTGATCTCCTCGAATTGACGGGAGTGTACCACGGTAGCCAGCGACTTCCCGGCTTTATCCGTTTTACGCAGGAAGTTCATATGTCTGATTTGCGACTCCAGATCGGTGGAAAGGTAATAGGCAGGATAGGGCAGGTTTGTATATTTTTCTCGTTCTTCCTCGGGCCAATCCGACAACGCATTTGAGAGCGCAGCTTTTGCCGAAGCAACACGGGCATTGCGGTCAATTTGTGAAAATCCGCCCGTGAGCATCAGTTCTGTTTCGTAATACAGGGTTCGCAGCAACTGGCCTTTCCAGCCATTCCACACACCGGGACCTACAGCACGGATGTCGCACACGGTCAGAACAAGCAAATATCGCATACGGTCGAGGGTTTGCACGGTCTCCGCGAAATCCGATATGGTCCTCCGGTCCGAGAGGTCCCTAGATTGGGCGACCATGCTCATGGTCAAATGCTCCTGAATCAACCAGGAGACCAGTTCGGTCGAGGCGGTGTCCATACCAAGCTTGGGGCAAATCCTGCGCGCAATTCTTGCCCCGGCGATGGAATGATCTTCATTCCTGCCCTTGGCTATATCGTGCAACAACAAAGCCACATAGAGTATCTGGCGCTCCTTGATATGTGGCAGGATTTCCCGTGACAGCGGATGGTCGGCTGCCAGTTCGCCGCTTTCAATTCCATGCAGCACACCCACTGAACGGATCAAATGCTCACCCACCGTGTAGTGATGATACATGTTGAACTGCATCATGGTTACAACGCGGCCAAAGGCAGGAATGAGTTTTCCCAACAGCCCGGTTTCCTTCATCCGCTGTAAAAGGGGTTGTGGCCCGTTCCGGCTGGTAAGGACGTCAAGGAACAACCGGTTGGCTTCTGCATCTGCGCGCAGGTTCCGGTCCACCTGTTTAAGTGATTTTGCCAGCAGGTGAATGGCATCGGGATGAAAATCCAGATTATTGTCGTCAGCCAGCTTGAACATCCGGATCATGTTAACCGGATCGCGTTTGAACGCATCATCGTCCGCTACATTGATACGTCCATTATCGTTGATGAAATCAAGCGTCCCGGCGATTTTCCGCCGCCTATGGGTAATGGATCGGATCAGCCCGTGAATGCCGCTGACCGATTTTGCATCCTCTTCCTCAAGCTGGGCACAAACGATGAGGGTAAGGTCACCCACTTCCTTTGCCATAAGGAAATAGTGCTTCATGAACCGTTCTACATCGAGCAAACCGCCATGACTCATATAATTCAGTTTTTCCGCCAGATCGCGCTGGATATCGAAGGAAAGCCGTTCTTCAGCCTTTCCGGTCAAAAAATGCATGTGGCAGCGAACCGTCCACAAAAAATCTTCGGCCCGCCTGAACCTGCGATATTCGGATCGCGTAAACAGGCCGGCACCCACAAGTTCGGATGCCTTCTTCACCCGGTAGAAATATTTTCCGATCCAGTAGAGTGTATGAAGATCGCGAAGCCCGCCTTTCCCGTCCTTGACATTGGGTTCGACGAGATAGCGGGAATTACCGGATTTATTGTGCCGCTGATCCCGTTCGGCCAGCTTTGCAGCAATGAATTCCGAGGCTGTACCGGTTACAACCTCCTTGTCGAATTCCTTCACCAGCTGGTCATAGAGCGCCTTGTCACCCCAGATATACCGGGCTTCGAGAATTGAGGTCCTGATCGTCATGTCTGCTTTTGCCTGACGGATGGATTCCTCAATGCTTCGCGTAGCGTGACCTACCTTGAACCCCATGTCCCAGAGCATATAGAGAACATATTCCACGACCTGCTCGCACCAGGCAGCCTGCTTGCTGGGCAATACGAACAGGAGATCAATATCCGATCCCGGCGCCAGCGTACCCCGCCCATAGCCGCCAACCGCAACAATGCTGACCCGCTCGGATGAAGATGGATTATTGGTGCGGTAGACGTGACTTACGCAAAAATCATAGATGATCGAAATGATTTCATCCTGAAGGGCAGAAATCCGTGCCGCACACAGCGTTCCATTTCCTTCGGTTTCCAGCAATTCCTGAGCCTTCTTCCGGCCGTCTGCCGACACCTGCTTGAGGGTCGTAAGTACCCTGGACCTGACCTTCGGTGTTGAGCCGTCGTTGTTGCCGCCGGTAAGTGCAGATAGTTCTGCCCGCAGCTTTTCCGGCTCGATAAGACCTTCTAGTAGTTCAGAATCAGCCGGCATGGTAAGTTCCCGTCAACACGCAAAATGCATGTGTTCTCTTCATTCCCTTCACCATCGCGATCAGACCTTGTCATTCCGGTCTTGGCCGTCTTGATGTGCTTGTTTCACGACCCGGCCGATCCTGTGTCTATAACCGGGCAGCGTCCAGTTGAACTGGATCGCGCCGCCTCGAATGACAAAGGCAACGGCAACCGCCAGACAGGCCGATATGGCCGGATTCACATTTGCAGATACCATGATGACATAGAGCGTTGCGCCGGCAAGCGCCGCCGTTACGTAAATTTCCTTTCGCAGGATAACCGATGGCTCCCCACTGATTGTGTCGCGTAGAATGCCCCCAAAAGTGGCAGTTAATATGCCCATACCGATTGCAATCGGTGCCGAACCGCCAGCTACCAGTCCAATATGGGCACCCATCACGCTATAGGCCGAGATTCCGGCGGCATCAAGCCAGAGTAGCAGCCTGTAGCGTTGATCGACCATGGGTGCGAACCAGTACAGGAAAATTGCTGTTGCCACACAAACCGCCAGAAAGTTGGCATTGGCAATCCAGAACACGGGATTGCGGTCCAGCAACATGTCTCGAACCGTCCCGCCGCCGACACCGGTGAGGCAGGCAAAGAAGATAAATCCGATAATATCAAGCTGCTTGCGCGAAGCTGCCAGCGCTCCGGTCGCGGCAAATACCGCAACGCCTGCATAATCCAGAAACTGAAAAATTGTCATCCCGATCCTTTCGACGCCGCTGCGCCGAAAATGGGATTAGCATTTCAATTCAGGCAAGTCAGTAGCTGCGCGACATCATTCACAATCGCCGATCAGCCATCCTCATTCGGGATTTCTTCGGCATTATCGCCTTCCGCTGTTTCAGGAGCCTTGCTGGCTTGCTTGGGACCACCCCTGGACACGCCTACCATTGCAGGGCGTAAACACCGTTCGCCGATGATAAATCCATCCTGCACCACTTGCAGAACAGTATTGTTCGGGACTGTTTCATCAGGAATCTCGAACATGGCCTGATGAAAATTCGGATCAAACTTCTCATTCAGAGGCGAAATTCTCTTTACCCCGTTCTTTTCCAGCGCCTGCATCATTGACCGTTCGGTCAACTCAACGCCTTCTATCAGCGCCTTGAAGCCGTCGTCGCCAGCATCTCTTGCTTCCTGAGGGATAGCTTGCAGGGCACGCTGAAGGTTGTCGTAAACGGCAAGCATCTCGCGGGCAAAGGATGAAATTGAGAAAGATCGCGCATCCGCCACATCCTTTTGGGTGCGTCTTCTCAGATTTTCCATATCGGCTGCAACCCGAAGTGCCTTTTCCTGTAATTCGGCCTTCTCCGCTTCAAGTCGGTCAAGTTCCGCACTTAAAAATTCAAGTGGATCTGAAAATCCTTCGCGTTCCTCACCGGGCCCATCGTCATTTTCGGACAGGAATTCGCGTTCCAGATTCTCGACTTCGATCCGGGTCTTGGATTTCTTGTCCGCAGGTGCTGAATTTTCGTTTGCGGCATCATCATCATGATGTTCGGCGTTGTCCGGCATCACATTTCCTGTTGCTTGTATTGGAAGTTGGAACCGATATCAGGCCTTCGAGCCAAAAAATCAAGGCCCGAAAGTGCAAGTCATCATTGTATTTCACATCAATGGCACGTCCGCCATCGGTGACCAGCGAAAAATTATGGCCGATTTCCGTTTCAGCTAAGAAGGCGTGACACCACCTTGGCGGTAAAATCCACCATCGGAACAATATGGGCGTAGTTCATTCTTGTTGGACCAATAATCCCGAGCGCACCAATGACGCGCTGTTCATTGTCCCGATAGGGTGCGACGACAACTGACGAGCCTGACATGGAAAACAGCTTGTTTTCCGAACCGATGAATATCCGCACGCCTTCGCCATCTTCTGTCAGCTCCAAAAGGCGCATGAAGTTTTCCTTCGCTTCAAGCTGGTCGAATAACAAACGGATACGATCCAGATTTTCCGCTGCCATCCGATCGCCAAGCAAGTTGGCGTGTCCCGAAACGATAAGCCGACCGGGATCTGTTTCCGTACTTCCCGCCCAGACTGCAATACCAGCATCTACCATTTCCTGGGCCAACGCATCGAGTTCGCTTCTCGCGGCATTATGCAGCCGCTTCAATTCCTGTTTTGCCTGCGTAATCGTGTTTCCGGCAATATTGGCATTGATATAGTTTGCAGCTTCAATCAGGGAACCGGCAGTTACACCCGGCGGCAAGTTAATCACCCGGTTTTCCACCATTCCATTTTCCCCGACGATAACCGTCAAAGCCTTGCCTGGTTCCAGCCGGACAAATTCGATATGGCGCAAACGGAGATCATTTTTTTGCGTAACCACCAGCCCGGCACTGCTTGAAAGCCCGGAGAGCAGCTGGCTGGCTTCTGTCAGAATATTGTCGAGTGTGCGTCCTTCATAGGCCGCATTGACCTTCGCCTCGATGGAACTGCGCTCATCAGCGCCCAGATCGCCAATTTCAAGAAAACTGTCGACAAAGAACCGGAGGCCGATATCGGTTGGCATCCGGCCTGCACTTGTGTGAGGCGCATAAATCAGCCCAAGCAGTTCCAGATCCTGCATCACATTGCGAATGGTTGCAGGCGAAAGACTTACCGAGAGCTGCCTCGACAAGGTGCGTGAACCAAGCGGATCACCGGTTTCCAGGTAACTTTCAACAATTTGCCGGAAAATTGTACGCGAGCGCTGGTCGAGTGCCTCAAGCGCGGTCTGGCTTATATTCGGGTTCGAGATGATTGCGCTCATCCATACTCCTTTTGTCACCCGCCAAATGGTACACATAGATGGGCCCCGGCCCAGCTTCCTGCGATTACCCTACCGTATCTTGGCATTGTGCTGCAATGCCGGTTTGATTTAACCGGACATTGCGTTACAAGCGCCAGAAAATTGCGTTTGCTCATTGGCGGTTCGCAATTGCAACCTGTTATTTGGAGAATGAAATGCGACCTTCCAAGAGGGCACCCGACGAAATGCGTGCCGTGGTACTGGAGCGCGGATTTGCAAAACATGCCGAAGGTTCCTGCCTCATCCGGTTCGGAGACACCCATGTATTGTGCACAGCTTCCCTTGAAGAAAGGGTGCCACCCTGGCTACGCGGCGGCGGCAAGGGATGGGTGACGGCAGAATATGGAATGTTGCCTCGTTCCACGGGCGAACGGATGCGCAGGGAATCAAGTGCCGGAAAACAATCCGGCCGCACGCTTGAAATCCAGCGCCTGATTGGCCGTTCCCTGCGTGCTGTCGTCGATCTTGCCGAACTTGGAGAACGCCAGATCACGGTCGATTGCGACGTGATACAGGCCGATGGCGGAACCAGGACGGCATCCATTACCGGTGGCTGGATTGCCTTGAAGGATTGTATCGACTGGATGACTGCACGTTCAATGATCTCCGACAAGGTGCTCAAGGATCAGGTCGCAGCAATCTCTTGCGGCATCTATGAGGGAATGCCGGTTCTGGACCTGGATTATGCCGAGGATTCCACAGCACAAACCGATGCCAACTTCGTCATGACCGGCAGCGGTGGCATTGTGGAAATTCAGGGTACTGCCGAGGGCGATCCCTTTACCGAAGCCCAGTTCAACGAACTTATGGTGCTGGCAAACAAGGGCATCAGCCAATTGGTGGACATGCAGAGATTGTCGGGCTGAAAATGCGGAAGCTGGAAGGTTCACAACTGGTAGTCGCTACCCATAACGCCGGCAAACTTGCCGAAATCCGGGATTTGGTCGGTCCTTACGGGCTGAGTGCCCAATCAGCTGGTGAACTTGGACTGCCGGAGCCCGAAGAGACCGGCACTACTTTTGAGGAAAATGCCTATACCAAGGCGTTTGCAGCGGCTTCGGCTTCAGGCCTGCCTGCACTTTCTGATGATTCCGGCCTGTGCGTAGATGCGCTCGAGGGAAATCCGGGTGTCTATACTGCAGATTGGGCCGAACGCCCCGATGGTAGCCGGGATTTCTTCATGGCAATGGAGAAAGTGGAAAGCAAACTGCAGGAGAAAGGCGCAATTGAGCCAGCGGACAGGACCGGGCGCTTTGTCGCCGTTCTTTGTCTGGCCTGGCCGGACAGTCATGCCGAATATTTCCGCGGTGAAGTTGAAGGCAAATTGGTATGGCCACCCCGCGGAGTTCAGGGTTTTGGCTATGATCCGGTCTTTTTGCCCGATGGATTTTCCCAGACCTTCGGCGAGATGGAGGCAGGTCAAAAACATGGTTGGGAAGCGGGGCGGGGCGATCTCGGCCTGTCACATCGTGCAAGGGCGTTTGCGAAATTCGCAACCGCCTGCCTCCAAATGCCAAAATGATGCCACAGCAATCTACCGGCGTTGAGAATAAGGGGGAGGGCACATTTGGAGTCTATGTGCATTGGCCGTTTTGCGCTGCCAAATGCCCCTATTGCGATTTCAACAGCCATGTTCGGCATAATCCGGTGGATCAAGCGGTCTATGTTCAGGCCTATTGCCGGGAAATCGCACACATGGCTTCGCTCGTTCCTGACAAGACAGTGTCGAGCATTTTCTTTGGCGGTGGCACCCCCTCGCTTATGGAACCAGCCACCATTCAGGAAATTCTGGATTCAATCGCTGGTCATTGGCCAGTGGAAGCTGACGCTGAGATAACGCTTGAAGCAAATCCATCCAGTGTGGAGGCACAGAGATTTCATGGATATCGCAAGGCAGGTGTAAACCGGGTATCCTTGGGCGTGCAGTCTCTGGATGATAGCCAGCTAAGGTTTCTCGGACGCCTGCATACGGTCGATGAGGCCAAGGGGGCCATCTCGCTTGCCCGGGAAATATTTCCACGAATTTCATTCGACATGATCTATTCCCGCCCCGGACAGACAGCCGGTGAATGGGCCGATGAATTGGGTCAGGCGCTTGAATTGAGTGCCGATCATCTTTCCCT
>JBPCWJ010000491.1:0-3313 GCA_051009635.1 Rhizobiaceae bacterium | reverse complement strand
GGAAGCCGATTGTTGTCAGCCATGGCTGATCGGGACCAATCAACAAGGCCAGATCCTTGGTCATGAAGCCGCTCTCGACAGTGTCCACACACACCTTTTCCAGCGTCAGGGCAAATTTGGCGAGTGCCTCATTGTCATCAAGCTTGGCCCGGTGTGAAAGTCCACGGGTCCACGCAAAAATTGAGGCAATGGAGTTTGTCGACGTTTGCTCGCCTTTTTGATGCTGGCGGTAATGTCTGGTGACTGTACCGTGCGCAGCTTCCGATTCCACGGTCTTTCCATCGGGCGTCATCAGGACAGAAGTCATTAGTCCGAGAGAACCAAATCCTTGCGCAACCGTGTCTGACTGAACATCACCATCGTAGTTTTTACAGGCCCAGACATAGCCACCTGACCATTTCAGCGCAGCAGCAACCATGTCATCGATCAGACGATGCTCATAGGTGATACCCGCTTTTTTGTAGTCTTCCTCGAACTCATTCTCATAGACTTCCTGGAAAATATCCTTGAACCGGCCGTCATAGGTTTTCAGGATTGTGTTCTTGGTGGACAGATAACAAGGCACCTTACGTTGCAGTGCATAGTTCATGGATGCGCGGGCGAAATCATAGATAGAGGCATCCAGATTATACATCGCCATGGCAATACCCGAGCCCGGCGCATCGAAGACCTCATGTTCAATTGTTTCGCCGTCATCACCAACATATTTGATTGTCAGTTTGCCCTTGCCGGGAAATTTGAAATCCGTCGCACGATATTGGTCGCCGAATGCATGGCGACCAACGATGATGGGCTGTGTCCAACCGGGAACCAGTCGGGGAACATTTTTACAGATGATCGGTTCACGGAAAATGACACCGCCCAGAATGTTACGGATGGTTCCATTTGGCGAGCGCCACATCTTCTTGAGGTTGAATTCCTCCACACGGGCTTCATCTGGTGTGATTGTGGCGCACTTTACGCCGACACCGTGTTTTTTGATCGCGTTTGCTGCGTCAATGGTTATCTGGTCGTCGGTAGCGTCGCGTGCTTCAACACCGAGATCATAATACTCCAGATCAATATCGAGATAGGGATGGATTAGCTTGTCCTTGATGAACTGCCAGATGATGCGGGTCATTTCATCGCCATCGAGTTCAACAACCGGGTTTTCGACTTTGATCTTTGCCATGTAGACTACCTCTTTATATCAGGGGGCACGCCAATGCATGGCGTTAATTGAAAGATGCGGTTTCATATCAAATGCCACCGGAAAGGCAATGCACGGGGCGTTACCAATCCGGGGAATGGTCGAATTTCACAGTGAATAAACATTCTCTCTGCAATCTAAGCCGGATATCAACGCATAATGTCACGAGAAACAGAGATAAATGCCCTGATTGACTGGATGAGTGATGGTGCTCCACCAAGCGCAGACGGCAGACAGATTGTCACGCAGATATGCAATAAACTAAACCATGCCGGAATACCGATTGATCTGTATCGTCTTTTCCTATTGACCATTCATCCCTTGGTCGGTGGCCGGCGGCTGCAATGGACTGACGAGGATGGCACGCAAATTGCTGAGGCGGGTTTCGCGCTTTTCGACAGTGATCAGTATCACGCCAATCCAATGCCTGATGTTATCAGAACCAGAAAATCACTAAGGCGCAGGCTTGTCGACCCTGAATGTCCGCGTGACTATCGCATTGTCGAGGAATTGATCGAGGAAGGTTTTACCGACTATCTGATCCAGCCGGTCATTTATATTGATGGTGAGGTACACGCGATGAGTTGGGCAACTCAACATCCAGAAGGGTTTTCCGATTTTGCAATTAATTCACTTGAGCGTATCCGGGCACCGCTTACCAGGCTGGTTGAGAGTTATATCCTCAGGCTGAATGCAGCGAGTATCATCTCGACTTATGTGGGACGGAACGCAGGTGAACAGGTTCTGTCCGGCCATATCAAGCGGGGCGACACCGAGGAGATTTCAGCGGTAATATTATTCGCTGACCTGAAGTCCTATACGAGCTTGTCCAACCGAATGCCTGCGGCCCAGGTGATCGATACGCTGAACCGCTACTATGATGCGCTTGCCGTTCCAATAAACAGCCATCGAGGAGAAATATCAAAATTCATGGGTGACGGTCTGCTGGCGATTTTCCCGTTGAAAGACAATAACGAGACTGAACTGATTGAACATGCCAGGGATGCGCGCAAGGCTGTCAGGCAGGCTCACGCTGAATTTTCCGATGGTGATGGCGGATTTCGCACAGCTCTGCACATCGGTCGATTGTTTTATGGGAATATTGGCGCAGCCAATCGGCTCGATTTCACAGCAATCGGTCCATCGGTCAATCTCGCAGCGAGATTATTGGATGCGGCAGAAAAACTGGGCGCAGATGATGTCTGCTCGCAGTCAATAGCCGAGTTGCTTCCAGACCAGACCAAATTGCTGGGAAGTTTAAATCTCAAGGGATTCGACATGGAACAACAGGTCTACCGGCTTGAATAACGCTGGTATTTTCATCGCATCGTGTTTATGCGAGGGAAGGATTGCAAACTCATTTATCTTGAAGCGTGATGTCAGGTTCAAACCAAAAGAAGGAAATTATCGCCGAAGGGCCAGCCATCATATTGGCCGAGCCGCAATTGGGCGAGAACATTGGAATGGTCGCCCGTGCCATGGCAAATTTTGGCCTGGGTGAACTGCGTCTCGTTGCGCCCCGTGATGGTTGGCCGAACGAAAGGGCCAATGTTGCCGCCAGCGGAGCCGTCCACATCATCGAAAATGCCAAGGTCTTCGACACGCTGGAAGAAGCGATAGGCGATTTGAGATATGTGTTTGCGACCACGGCCCGTCAGCGCGATATGATCAAGGTGGTACACGGCCCCAAAAAGGCTGCCCAATTGATGCGGGGATGGTTCAACGAAGGTATCCCGGCTGGAATATTGTTTGGCCGTGAGCGATGGGGACTAAACAATTCAGAAGTTGCACTTTGTGATGCGATTGTCACCTTTCCAGTTAATCCCGGCTTCGCCTCGCTGAACATAGCCCAGGCAGTGCTGTTGATGTCCTATGAGTGGATGACCACGAGGGATGATGAGCTGGCCACTCAGTCATTTGACGGAACGAATTTACCACCTGCCCAGCGCCAGGAACTTGTGGGGCTAGTCAATCATATTGAGGAAGCGCTTGAAGAGGTTGAGTATTTCTATCCTCCCGAAAGACGCGAACGGATGCAGCTCAATCTGCAAAGCATCTTTACCCATGCCCAGTTGAGCGAGCCTGAAATCCGAACATTGAGGGGCGTTTTTTCCGCCCTCCAGC
>JBPCWJ010000490.1:0-6250 GCA_051009635.1 Rhizobiaceae bacterium | reverse complement strand
GTCTGGAACTGTCCTGTTTTCTACCTCGTGAAGAAATTGCAGACGCCTTTATCTGCCTCAACCATGCCTCCATTGAGGAATTGCCGGAGCGTGCGGTGGTCGGATCGGCCTCGTTGAGAAGGCAGGCGCTTATTCGACGCATGCGCCCTGATATCCAGGTGGTAAATTACAGGGGTAATGTTCAGACCCGGTTGAGAAAACTGGCTGAAGGCGAGGTTGATGCAACAATTCTGGCGCAGGCTGGCCTCAACCGGCTTGGCATGTCGGACCGGATTACCGGGCTATTGCCGGTGGACCATTTTCCACCAGCACCGGGCCAAGGTGCAATCTGTGTGGAAACACGCACCGGGGATCAGGCAATCAACGATCTGCTGGCTCCAATAAATGATCGGGATACCTTTATCTCGCTAAGTTGCGAACGGGCTTTTCTGGCCGGGCTGGACGGATCATGCCGTACGCCGATAGCCGGAAATGCAAAAATCAGTGGTGAGCATCTGGCTTTTCACGGCATGATATTGCGGCCGGATGGTAGTGAGGTCCATGAAACTCATCTGGAAGGGAGTATCGCTGATTGTGTCAGCATTGGTGAGGATGCTGCCAGCATTCTTCGTGACAAGGCTGGTGAAAGTTTCTTCGAAAGCTGGGCCTGACGGATAGTGTCCGTGGATTCCATGCGATGAAAATCCTGATTACAAGAGCCGCAGGCCCCGCAAACAAAACGGCGGGGAATTTGTCATCTGCCGGTCATGAGGCGGTGATTCTTCCTCTGGTGGAGTATCGCGATATTCCCGTGCGCGGTGATGACGCGATCCTGTCTCGTAAATTTGATGGTGTGGCTTTCACAAGCGCCGAGGCTGTCAACGCATTGGAAAGAAGATTCAAGGGTCAAGAATTCCTGCATTCCCTTTATGGTCTGCCCGTATTTTGCGTTGGCGGCAGAACTTCCGAAGTGGCAAGGGAAGCTGGGTTTACCCGCGTTCAAATTGCTGGCGGTGATGTTCGATCACTCGCGGCGTTGATCAAGTCGAACAAGTTCGCCGGTTCTGGAGCCAGCGCACAGATTTTCTACCCTGCTCCGCGCCACAAACATGAAAACCTGTCTGATCTGGTCATCGGGCATGAAATTTGCGAATTGGTGGTCTATGAGGCCATACTTGTTGACCCCGGAAGGCAGGAACTGGATCAAGCCTTGGCGAAGGTCTCTAATGGAGCAGCATTTTTTTATTCCGGCAGGAGCGTCAACCATTTTCTTGATCTGGTTGAAAAGCATGGTTTGCACGAGCGGTTGAAGCAGATAAGGTTTGTCGCGATTTCGGAGAATGTTGCGCAAATTGCCAGGCAAAGACCGGATATCAGCGACGGGATCATGATCATTGTCGCAAATCTACCGAATGAAAAAGAAATGATTTCCTGTCTTTCGGACTTTAATTAGTCGTGCAATCGTAACTATCTGTAAGCTATTGCCGGGCGAGGGTAAGGACACAAAAGCTTGCACGATATTGTATGGAGATTTGAATGACGAGCCGTAAAACTCCCCCAAGGCGTACTGGTACTGGCGGGCGGCCCCAGAAGATTATCGATCTGGAGGCAAAAGAGGTTTCCGGGCAGGAATCCGGGGCAGAGACAAAACCTGAAAGAAAGCAAACCGCCAGCGCTGCAAAAACAACGCAGGGCAAAACTGCTGCTGCGCCTAAGGAGACGGATAACAGCAAGTCCAAACCGCAGGAGCAGAAGGTCAGTTCCGCCAGTTCTGAAATATTCGAATTAAGCCGGCATGTGCCATTGGTTGTGGCGGCGATTGCCGGGGGCGTGATTGCACTTGCCGGAAATGGCTTGATCAATAGTTTGGGCAGTTCATCAAGTCAGCAAGATCAGGTCATGGCTGAACTTTCGGGCAAGCTGGAGGATAGCAGCACCGGAATCAGGGCCGAGATCAGCAAGGTCAGACAGGATGCTGAAACCCGATTGGCGGATATGGATGGTGTGACGAACAAACTGTCGCAGGAGATGGAGGCTGCCAGGAAGGACTTCACGGAACTGGCGGCTAGGATTTCGGCATCTGATACCAGCAATGGCCAAATCAGTGATGGAATGAAGGCGTTGGCCTCGAGAATGGACAGCGCCGAGAAGGTGCTGGAGGGGCTGGCGAAAAACCCCAATGATGCGGTGAATGCCAATACTGTGCAGCTTGAAACACTACGGCGTGAGATTGAAAAACAGGCTGGTGATTTGCAGTCCATGAATGAGAAGCTTGCCGGTATCTCAGCCAAGGCGGATGATCTTGAGGCGGATGCCCGAAAGCTTGAGGACGCCACGCAGGAAGTCCGTAATATCCGCGAAACACAGGCAAGTGCCGAAGAGGAAAGATTGCGCAATGCAACTGCAGATGCGCTGCAAAATGCGCATAGGGACGGTCAGGATATTTCTGCGCTGCTGACGCCTGCGAAATCCATGGTGACGGATACCGGCACGATCGAAAAATTGCAGGGCCTTGCGGAAAAAGGAATAGCCACCAATGAAGATTTGATATCCGGTTTCCGGTTGAACTTGCGCGAAATCCTGATTGCGGCAGGCAAGGAACCAGAAGGTCTTGTTGGGAAATTCGTGGCCAATGCCATGACCCTTGTGACGGTAAAGCCTGCCGGTCCGGTTGCCGGAGACAATCCATCGGCTATCGCCTCACGAATTGATGCAGCCCTTGTTGCGGGACAATTTGCTGATGCCATGAAAGAATGGGAGAGCCTGCCGCAGGCGAGCAAGGATGTTTCGCAGGATTGGCAGATGAAACTGGCAAGCAGAATCGAGGCCGACAAGCTGCTTGAGCAGATTGTAAACAGTATCAAATCGGAAAAAACGGATAGTGGTTGAGCGATCGGAATTGGAAAATCCCCGTTTACCGTTAAGAATAAGGTCCGAAAGCTTGAAAGTGTTGGTGTAGAGTAATGATCCGAATTTTTATTTTCCTTGCCCTGGTCATGGTTCTCGGTTTTGGTTTTGCCTGGTTTGCAGACCGGCCAGGGGATGTCACGCTGCGCTGGCAAGGCATGGAATACGAGACCAGCCTGATGGTTGTCGTGAGCGCCATCGTGGCGGTAGTCGCATTTCTGCTGACGATATTCTGGCTGATATCGACGGTGTTGCGTTCACCAGGAATCATCAAACGGTTCTTCACCAATCGCCGCCGCGACAAGGGGTATTCGGCGCTGTCGGAGGGTTTGATTTCGGCTGGTGCGGGTGACGTCATGCAGGCAAGGGTCAAGGCGCGGGAGAGCCGGAAACTTCTGGGTGAAGAGCCGCTTGTCGGCTTGCTTGAGGCACAGACCCTGCTGCTTGAGGGAGACAGGCCGGCGGCCAGAAAGAAGTTCTCCGGCATGCTCAATAATGATCAAACCAAGCTGATCGCGTTACGTGGCCTGCATTTCGAGGCGGAGCATGAAGGCGCGATGGAGGCAGCGCGTCATTATGCGGAGGAAGCTTCGGCACAGGTTCCGGCACTGCCATGGGCTGCGAGCGCGCTCTTGCGCTACCAGTCGCAGGAGGGTGACTGGGAAGGCGCGATGCGGACGCTGGAAATGGTTCGTTCATCGGGCAAAATGGATCGGGAAGAGGCTGCCCGCAAACGTGCTGCCCTGTTGACAGCCGAGGCGATGGAAGAGGAGCCGGCCCATCCGGAAAAAGCCGTCAAGCTGGCGAAGGAAGCAAACAAGCTTGCGCCTGATCTTGTCCCTGCGGCTGTGGTCGGTGCAACTGCCATGGTTCGCCATAATGATATCAGGCGGGCAGCGAAATTGCTGGAATCCACCTGGAAGAAACAACCCCATCCCGATCTTGCAGAAGCCTATGTCAATCTGCGTAGCGGTGACTCGGTCAGTGACCGGTTGAGCCGGGCGCAAAAACTAGCGGGCATGGCTCCTGACAGCACGGAAGGCAATATGGCGGTGGCTCAGGCGGCAATTGCAACCGGTGAGTTTGAAACCGCCCGCAAGGCCATGGATCCCGTGATTTCCGACCGGCCCAGCCAGCGTGCCTGCATGATCATGGCTGATCTGGAGGAGGCTGAATATGGTGATCGTGGAAGAATGCGTGACTGGCTGGCCCGTGCGGTTCGTGCGCCGCGCGATCCGGTCTGGATTGCCAATGGGCGCACAAGCGCAAGATGGCTTCCGGTATCTCCGCTCACGGGCGAGATCAATGCATTCAAATGGGAGGTTCCCGAAGAGCAATTGGCCGTAGATACCGGCATGATTTTCGAGCAGGAGGATTTGCGGGAATTAAGCCAGCCTCTGGCCGAGCCAGCTCAGCCGGCAGAAATGGCCAGCGTTGTTGACGAGGAACCGGTTGTCGAAAAGGCTGAAGACATCATCGATGTCGAAGTCCAGGCGGAAGAAGAGAAGAAGGATGAACCGACCGTAGATGAAGCCGAACCACCAAAGGCAGAAGAAACGGCAGAGGTCCCGGAGCAAGAAACGGAGGCAGCCGATTCAACATCGGATGTGGTGAAGGAAAGCACAGACGAGGCTGATACCAAGGCGGACACCAAGACAGATACAGAAACTGGCGATGACACCGTGATTGCGGAAGCGGATGAAAAAGAGGAAGCCGAATCAAAATCCGATGAAGAGGCCAAGGAAGCCGATAATGTATTCCCGCTAAAACGCCTTCCCGATGACCCCGGTATTGACGAGGAACCGGAAGATAAAAAGGGATTCAAGCTGTTTTAGCGGGCGCTACGGATAAATCTGCAAAACTATCGTCAGGCAGATGGCGCCCCAAAAGCATGAGTTGAACAGGGAGCGGAATATTCCGCCATCTTCTTCAATCGTAATTCCCATGCGGTTCAGCACAAGTGTTCCGGGAAGAAACAGGATTGTTGCCAACAGTCTCAAAATGCTCATTTGTATGCCTTTCAGTAAAGTAATTTGACAGTGGCCTAGGCTGCCCGGTGGTTCTTGCAAGACCAGTCGGGGGGAGATGCAAATGGATCGCTCGAACGCGACAGCCACAGGCTCGTAGCAATTCGATTACCCGCCTGAATGACCAATTCAGCCGCGTCCGGCTCAAATATCTTGGAAGCGGTTGCGGCAAACAGGCTGAGCCATTCCTCAAATTCCCTGGTTCCTATTCCATCGATCTTTAGATGAACCGGAACAGGCTTGCCTTTATATTCACCTGTTTTCAGCAGAACGGATCGCCAGAAGGTCTTCATCTTGTCCAGATGTCTTTCCCAGTTTTCATCGATGTGACGCTGAAAGATGGGTCCCAATAGTTCATTACCGCGAACCAGCTCATAAAATCTGTCGACCAGATCCGAAATCTGTTTTTCAGATATGATCTTTCTCGCTTCTCCAGCCGTTGCAATCTTGATTTTTTGGGTCATTCCCTGTTTCACCAAATATCATTCATATCAAATGTATCTTTTAATTAGCAATGAAATCCGATAAAAGCAACATATAAAATGAATAATTTGGATGAGGGATCATGAGGCTCAATCAGGCGAGTGATTTTGCGCTGCGCATCTTGATGTTGATGGCAATTGAGAACAAACCGATGACGGTTGAGGAAATCGCCAAGCACCTCAAACTGGTGAAGTCCCATGTCATGAAAATTGTCGCAAAACTGGTTCGGGCGGGGGTCTTGAGATCAATCCGCGGCAGATCGGGAGGCGTGGTACTGGCCAGGAATCCCCACGACATAACCGTAGGCATGGTGGTTCGCGAGATTGAGGTCAGCTTTCCCATTGTCGAGTGTATGGCCGACAAGGAAACAAACTGCGTCTTCGCCCCTAATTGCAGGCTTCAAGGTGTCATGGCAAATGCCAGATCGGCTTTCATGAAGGTGCTCGATGACGTCAATATCGGATCGCTGGTGAATTCGGGAGTGGGAGTTGGTTGAGGTGATAACCAAGACGGTGGGATAGGTATGTAGAGCCCCATCTCCCCCTCAAGGGGGGAGATTGGGTTTCGCATTTGACACACGCCCCTTCCCCTCACCCATCTTTCCTCCGATAAGTGTGGGAGGATTCGGCACCTTGTCGTATCCGGGGTGTCGTAGCCCCTCCAACAGCGGCTGGCATCAGCCGTAAAATGGTGCCTCCTCGATTCTGGTCGGGGAGGGTTACAAGCGGTCGGCGGCAGCCGACGCAGCGATCCAGTGAATCGCTGCGAGCGCGGTAACGGGCGGGAGCCGCCGGAGGCTGATGAAATCCCCGCTTCGGAAATGAGCCACTATATCGAGCGCGAGGTGCTGGAAG
>JBPCWJ010000489.1:0-4550 GCA_051009635.1 Rhizobiaceae bacterium | reverse complement strand
GTCTTGCAGAGGAAAAGCTCTCTTCGTCCGGCATTCTGATCGCGTTTGCTACAAATCCTGGAAATGTTGCTCTCGATGGAAAAGGCCGGAACAGCCCATTTACTAAGGCAATTATAGACAATATCCGCCGTCCGGGCGTTGAAATCTCGACACTTATGACGGATGTGCGTGTTCAGGTTGTCCGCGAAACCGATGGCCAGCAAACACCCTGGATCAATTCGGCATTGCTTGGCCGGTTCTATTTCAATCCGGACGAGGATTCAGCTGAGCAGGTTGCCTCGGCAGACGTTTCAGCAGAGACCAGCGAAACCGGATCGGAAATCAAGGCTGAGCGGCCCAAGACTGGATCAAGTGCGGGCGTTGATAATGCCCGCATTGCGGCAATCGCCTGGGATTCCGTCAAGGATAGCAATAGCGTGGAGGAACTGGAGACCTTCATGCAGGTTTACGGCTCGAGTTTTTATGGCAAGCTAGCCCAGATCAGAATTGATCGCCTGAAGTCCACTCAGGGACAAAACGAAACTGCTGCAGCGCCAGGTGCGCAGCCTGCGATCGGGCAAGATGGCGCCCCTGTAAGTCAAGGGGAGACACAGGTCGCTAGTCTGGAGCAACCTGATGCGGAGAAAAGCCGGAAACTTGAGACCAATCTTGATCCGCGCGAACTGGCGAAGGGCATTCAAAGTGAACTGGCCAGGTTGAATTGTAATCCCGGGCGCCCTGACGGCATTTGGGGGCGTAGAAGCCAGTCGGCATTGGACAAGTTTGTGAAAGCATCGAAAGTCGAGCTTGCCTCAGCTTCACCCGCACCGGAGCTTCTGGATCAATTACAGAACTATGACGGAACCGGCTGCCCGAAAGCGGTTGTTAGAAAAAAGACCTGCCCTGCCGGTCAAAGATTGTCACGCAAGGGAAATTGCTACACACCAAAGACAAAGACAGCCTCTGCCCCTGCACAGACCCAAACCCGCAGCATATCCCAGCAGCAGGCTCAGCCTCAACAGGAAGTCTTCATCCAGAACGGTCAACAGGTCATCATTCAGCAACCACAACAGGTGCCGCAAGGTCAGGTTATCGTGCAACAACCACAGCAACAACCTGTCATTGTTCAACAGCCCCAGCCTGTACAGCAGCGTCCAAGTATTATTCGTAATGTGATAAGAGGCGTTGTGGGTGGCGTGACCGGTTGTTTGCTGGGTGCATGCTGACCAATCGGTCATCTTACCTGCGCAATTGATAGGAAAACCCGGCGATTATTGAATTGCCGGGTTTTTGTTATATACCAAATCTCTCAAACACCTGCGACCGCAACGACGTGACAACCCAACTTGTTCGAGGACGGATCCATTTGACATCATTCTCATACACCAAAGCCTGCGCCCAAGGTCTGCCCCTCTTAGCGTTGTTCTGCTCTATTAACACTATTTCACGCAGTTGGGTGATGTCACTTTCCTACGGTGTTGCGGTTGTTGTGGAACGGCACAGAATGATCAACCCAATCAACGGTCCGCAACAATACATGCAAAATGAATCCCATCGATTGATACTGGTGATCAACTGACAACAGTTATTTCAATACAAAAAACCCGGCCTGTGGCCGGGTATTTTTGTGATACTTTGTTTGGAATTATTAGTTGCAAACCTCAATGCGAACACGCTGGTTACCATAAGCGCCCCACTGGTTGCGATATTCATAATGGCAACGAACGCCATCCCTGTAGGTAGCCAATGCGTTTGGCGCGGCACCTGCTACAGCCCTTGAATTGAAGGCTTGTGTCCCGTCATTGTAAAGGCTGAAATATCCGAATCCGGCTGCCGATGCAGGGACTGAGGAAGCTGCCACGACTGCAAAAACAGTTGCTGCAATGGCGGGACGGAAGAACTTGTTGGTATTCATGGTCTTTTTCTCCTAGATGTTTTTCAGGTCATGTGCCTGTTCTAGGTAGAAGATGATATCTGCTGATCTCGAACGACGTGCGATTGTGCACACGCCGCTCCATTTTATGAACTAATCCCTAAATTCGAGAATTATCAGTTACAATATTCGAAGCGCTGTTTGCGTCCGTTTATGTAGGAATAGCGGTACTCACATCTGACTCCACCTTGAAAAGTAGCCAGAGAGTTTGGTGCTGCGCCCGCTATCGTTCTGCTGTTTCTCGGTTGGGAACCGTCCGAATAATAATAATTTCCAAATGCTCCGCCAAAAACATTTCTTACCTGTGCGGAAGCAGGACCAGCCGCCAGGGCCAGTGCGGCGAGCAGTGAAGCAGGAATAGCAAGCTTTGACAGGAGTTTCATCCAGTAATCCTTTCATGCCTTGGGATACGCACTCTACTATTCCTATATGGTGACTAACGGAATGAAACCCATATCTTTCTAATAAATAATCGTGATCGCAATTTAAGGCTCCTGTTCAATCCTCGTTTGTATAACTTTCTATATTTGAGAATGCATCGCGCAAGGCTCTTGACCATCCGTCTGACAGGCTCTTGAAATATGGGTCATCCGCCTCGATCCGCCGCTTCTCACCGACGAACAAGGTATCTGTGCGGTAAATCAGCAAATCGATGGGCATTCCAACTGACAAATTGGAGCGAAGCGTTGAATCGAAGGAAATGAGTAAAAGCTTGGCAGCATCACCCATCCGCATTTCCGGTACTGCTACCCTGTCCAGAATGGGCTTGCCGTATTTGTGCTCTCCAGCCTGAAAAAATGGTGTGTCGGCGGTTGCTTCTATGAAGTTGCCTTCATTGTAGATCTGAAACAATCGTGGCGTGTCACCCTTGATCTGGCCCCCAAGGATGAAGGAAGCGGAAAATGATTGGGCATCATGTCCCAGCAATGCACCATCGGTTTTGTGAACTTCACGAAGCTTGGCGCCTACCAGACGGGCAGCCTGGAACATCGTTGTTACCTGCATCAGACTAGGCTCGTCTTCATCCTCAGCACTGCTTGCGATTGTTTCATTCAACAGGCTGATAACAGCCTGCGTCACCGCGAGATTGCCTGCCGTCAAAAGAACAAGCACACGGTCGCCCTTGTTTTCCCAGACATGCATCTTGGTGAAGGATGCAATGTTGTCGAAGCCGGCATTGGTCCGGGTATCGGACGCGAAAATTATGCCGCGATCAAGTCGAAGTCCTACGCAATAAGTCATGCTGCGCACCATATTTACGTTTTTGATTCTAACAAGCCGGAATTTCTATTGCGGACTGGATTGATTGACAGAAACGCTCACTTCGAGACTTTCGTTTCCGTGCCCACGCCTGATACCGCGGACGGGAGCTGCTGTGGATGCATCCAGACCACAGGCAAGACGAACATATCTTTCATCCGGGCTGACACCATTTGCCGGATCGAAACCGACCCAGCCCAAACCAGCTACATCCGCCTCAACCCATGCATGATGGGCGTCTGCAATCTCTCCAGTTTCTTCTATAACAAGATAACCGGTGACATATCTTGCAGGCTGGTCCAAAAGCCGGCAAATGGAAATGAAGACATGACTGAAGTCCTGGCAAACACCGTGGCGATTTTTTATGGCTTCAGCTGCCGTCGTCTCGCTATGTGTGCTTGAAGTATCAAATTCCATTCTTTCACGAATGGCCTGCATCATTGCGTGATAAAGTGCAACATGATCCCGATGACGACCACGGAGGCCTTCTGCCAGTTCCGAAATTTCCTCATTCGGTGCAGTAAGCGGCGTGGACCGGACAAAAAGCCGGCTGGTATTTTCGCCTTTCAGTTTTCCTACAATACCGTCTGTCTTCATGGTTTCCACTACCCCACTGACTGAGATAGTAGATTGGCCGCGTTCATCCATCTGATTGACAAGATGGACCGTGTTGCCCCAGGCATCAGAAAATTCCAGCGCCTGCTCCATGCCCGGCGCATCAATCTTCCATTCCAGAATTTTTTGGCGCTGGGTATCACGTGGCGTAAGCCGTAATTCCTGAAGACCGTAGCGCATTGGCTGATCGTAGCTATAGGTTGTGCGATGATTGATGACGATGCGCATTTTTAATCAGTAAAAGTTGTAATCTTCAGCGATTGTCGTGGCGAGAGAATTATTTGAGGCAATAAAGTTCGTCAGGAATTCATGTAACCCACCCTGAAATATCTGATCCATGTCCGATTGCCTCAACGTATCATGGACCTTCCGGCAAAGCTCGTGACAATCGTATCGATTTCCATAATATTGTTCCAGGTCGAGAAGTGTCGACGAAATCCAGCCATAACAATGGGCAAGCGAACGAGGCATTTCCCGGCGTAAAATCAAAAATTCGGCAATGTTCCAAGCCTTGAAGCGGTCGCGATAGGCATGTTTGTAGGAGCGATGGGCTGAAGCGGCGCGCAGAATTGTTGACCATTGGCTCATATCAAGGTTCGAGCCGACCAATTCAGCGCGCGGCAACAAGACGTAGTACTTAACATCCAAAATCCGGGCCGTATTGTCGGCACGCTCGATAAACGCACCGAGCTGCGAGAACGAATATCCGTCTGTTCGAAGTAGCGTGTTCAACATAGTGCCACGAAACTGCGCCGTATTGCGC
>JBPCWJ010000488.1:0-4693 GCA_051009635.1 Rhizobiaceae bacterium | reverse complement strand
GGAGAATGTGTTCCCTATGCGCGTTATGGCGAAATGCTTGAAAGCGTTTCCTCACAGATCGAAGCTGTCCGGGAACAGATTGAAACTGGTGTCGTCCACGAAAATGTTGTCGGCGCTATGCCGCCAGGAGCAGCCAGAAATGCGGTCGATTGCGCATTTTGGGATCTGAACGCCAAGTCCAGTGGAATATCAGCATACAAGCTCGTTTGCGAGCACCCTCCCCGTCCTGTCACAACGGCAACCACAATCAGCCTCGGCACGGCCAGTAAAATGGCTGATGCAGCAAAGGCTGTCGCGGAATATCCATCGCTGAAAGTCAAACTGGGCGGTGAAGGAGACATAGAACGGATCCATGCTGTTACAGACGCCGCACCAGAATCCAGGATCATTCTCGATGCAAATGAAGCCTGGTCTGCTGACAATATCAGCCAATTTATGCTGGAAGCTGCCAAGGCAAATGTCGCCTTGATCGAACAGCCGCTGCCAAAGGGAAATGATGCGATTTTGGCGGATATCCCTCACCCGGTGCCAATCTGCGCTGATGAAAGCGCGCACACCGCCGACGACCTTGCCGATCTGGTCGGCCGATATGACTGTATCAATGTCAAACTCGACAAGACAGGCGGGCTAACCGAAGCAATCAAGATGCGCAGGCGAGCTCATGAGATGGGTTTTTCCGTAATGGTCGGCTGCATGGTTGGCACTTCGCTTTCAATGGCGCCGGCAGTTCTGTTGGCACAAGATGCCGAATTTGTTGATCTCGATGGCCCGCTCATTCTTGAGAAAGACAGAGCTAATGGTCTTGAATATGTGAAATCTCTGGTAGCGCCGCCTACACCTAAATTATGGGGGTAATATATAGGGGTCTGCTTCAGACTTCTTTGCGCAGGATTTGGGAATAGAGATCGGGATCGACATTTCCTCCAGACAAGACGCAGGCGATGGTTTCACCCTTCCAGACTGAAGCGTTGTCTATCAGCGCAGCAAGAGAAACAGCGCCCGATGGTTCCAGGACCAGCTTTAGTTCCTCATAGGCAAAACGTACTGCATCAAATGCCTGGCTATCCGTTACTGCCAGACTTTCAGCGACGTGGGACTTGTTAATTGTGAAGCTTAGTTCTCCGGGTTCGGGTGACAACAAGGCATCGCAATATGAGCCAGTGGTGGATTTATTTCCCAATCTTTTGCCTGCATCAAGCGATCTACGGTAGTCGTCGAATCCTTCCGGTTCCACGGTGCAAACCTTCGCTTCCGGAAAGCTGTTGTGAATTGCTAGTGCAACTCCGGCGGTCAATCCTCCACCGCCGCAGCATACCAGTATCCTGTCCGGCGTAATTTCCATTTCTTCAAACTGCTGAGCCATTTCCAGACCGCAGGTACCTTGTCCGGCAACCACGTCAGGATGCTCATAAGGGTGTATCAGTGTTGCGCCGGTTTTCCCGCTGAACTCGCGGGCAATTTCATCACGATCCTCGGTTGCGCGATCATATGGAATGATGTCAGCTCCAGAACGCCTTACTCTTGCGGCTTTAAGGGCTGGTGCATCCGCAGGCATGACGATCGTGGCTTTGCAGCCTAACAATCTTGCTGCTTCTGCGACCCCCTGCCCATGATTACCGGAGGAACAGGCGACGACACCCAGTTTTCGCTTTTCTTCCGGCAACGCCGCAACCGAGTTATATCCGCCCCTGAACTTGAAAGAGCCGGTATTTTGCAAGCACTCAGCCTTTACAAATGCATTTGTACCGGTTTCCTCGCTCAGAATGTCATTTGGAAGCAACGGAGTGATGATTGCCTTTCCGGCAATGCGGGCTGCGGCTGCCCGTATTTCGTTGATTGAAGGCACAAAATCGGAATTGGTCATGGGTAACCTCCCTCAAAGCCATTATTGGGTGGCCTTGATCCGATAAACCCATTCAATGTGCAAGGAATATCGTAAGAACAACTGGATATATGCAAGGCAAGTGAAAGGCAATCGCGCGCAGCCTGGTGGTTCAAACAGAAATGGTGTGATCAGTACAATCGTGAGTTAGCCATCGGTCGACAGATAATGTAAGAATTGGTGAATGTATGGCTTTCAATTTCATCCAGTAGATGTTTGATGAAGTCTACTCACCAATGTGAATATGTAGATGGGAGAACGGTGTTGGATTTGGGAATAGCAGGTAAAAATGCGATCGTTTGTGCGTCCAGCCGTGGCCTTGGCAAAGGATGCGCCAAACATCTGGCTCTTGCCGATTGTAATGTAGTGATCAATGGACGAGACGAGGCAGTGACTAACCAGACTGCTGAAGAACTATCGGAACTGGGAAAAGGTACTGTTAAAGCAGTACTGGCTGACGTTTCAACACTGGATGGACAGGCGGCATTACTCGAGGCCTGTCCGCAACCCGACATTCTCGTAAACAATAATGGTGGACCTCCCAGGAGAGACTTTCGGGAATTGTCCCGTGATGACATTCTCAATGGTGTCACCCAGAATATGGTGACTCCGATTGAACTCATTCAGAAGACCGTCGATGGAATGTGCGAGCGCAGATTTGGTCGCATTGTCAATATCACTTCGCTGTCGGTATACACAGCACTGCCCGGTCTTGACCTTTCATCTGGAGCCAGAGCGGGGCTAACATCATTTCTAGCGGGAGTGGCGCGATCAATTGCCGAAAACAATGTTACTATCAACCAGATATTGCCGGGCAAGATGGACACTGATCGACTAAAATCCGGATTCGCTTTCCTTGCTCAGAGGCTCAATATCTCCGAGGAAGAGGCTCGTGAAAAGGAAATCCAGCCAATTCCAGCAAAGCGGCTTGGCACACCTGATGAGTTTGGCGCCCTTTGCGCATTCCTGTGTTCGGTTCACGGTGGATACATTACCGGGCGCAATTTCCTGGTCGATGGAGGCCTGAACCAAAATGCATTTTAGTAAACCTATTGCCATTGGAATTAATGATGTCTGCAAATAACAAGAAAAAATCCGGAGGCTATCAGCCATCCAATGAACTTGAAGAAGGTGCCCTGCACTATCACCAGTTTCCAAAACCGGGAAAACTGGCTATCGGCGCGACAAAGCCTCTCGGTAACCAGCGCGATTTGGCGCTAGCTTATTCTCCCGGTGTGGCTGCGCCCTGCCTTTCCATCCACGATGATCCACTCAAAGCTGCTGACTACACTGCTCGAGCCAATCTGGTAGGCGTAATTTCAAATGGTACGGCGGTCCTCGGGCTTGGTAATATCGGCCCTCTTGCGTCCAAACCAGTGATGGAAGGCAAGGCGGTACTGTTCAAGAAATTTGCCGGTATCGATGTTTTCGATATCGAGGTAGAAGAATTTCAGGTCAATGAATTCTGCAATGTTGTAGCCTCTCTGGAACCCACATTCGGAGGCATCAACCTTGAGGACATCAAGGCGCCTGAATGTTTCGAGATCGAGAGTCGCCTGCGGGAGCGCATGAATATTCCGGTGTTCCATGATGACCAGCATGGAACGGCCATCATTGTCGGTGCTGCCGCTTTGAATGCGATGGAGCTGGCAGGGAAGAAACTTTCCGAAGTAAAGATAGTTGCGTCAGGCGCCGGGGCGGCTGCGCTGTCATGCCTGAATGTTCTCCGCTCGCTTGGCGCAAAGCGCGAAAACATCTGGGTTACAGATATTGAAGGGGTCGTCTACAAGGGCCGCAAGGCACAAATGGATGAGTATAAGGGTGCATTTGCCCAGGAAACTGATACCCGAACATTAGGGGACGTAATTGGAGGGGCTGATATTTTCCTAGGCCTGTCAGCCGGCGGTGTTCTGAAGCCGGAAATGATCAAGACCATGGCAAAGGACCCTCTTGTTCTTGCGCTTGCAAATCCCAATCCGGAAATCATGCCTGAAACCGCCCGGGATGTAAGGCCGGACGCCATGATCTGTACCGGGCGATCTGACTATCCAAACCAGGTCAATAACGTCCTTTGCTTCCCCTATATTTTTCGCGGCGCGCTGGACGTTGGCGCGACGACAATCAATGAGGAAATGAAGCTTGCTGCAGTCAAGGCAATTGCGCAATTGGCACATGAAGAAGCGTCAGACGTAGCGGCTCGTGCCTATAGCGGTGAAGCGCCGGTCTTCGGACCTGATTACCTGATCCCTTCTCCCTTTGATCAGAGATTGATTCTCCGGATCGCACCGGCTGTTGCCAAAGCAGCGATGGATACCGGTGTCGCCACCCGGCCGATGGAAGATTTTGATGTGTATCTTGACCGGCTGACACGGTTTGTTTTCCGTTCCGGCTTGATCATGAAGCCCGTCGTTGAAAAGGCACGAACCAACAAACAGCGTGTCATTTATACGGATGGAGAAGACGAGCGTGTATTGCGAGCGACGCAAATCGTCATCGAGGACGGAATTTGCCAGCCAATTCTGGTCGGGCGGCCGGATGTTGTTGCGAACCGTCTGGAAAGATATGGTCTGCGTATTAAAGCCGGAGTTGATTTCGAGATCGTCAACCCGTCGCAGGATGATCGGTTCCGGGAATATGTGGACCTGATGATTGAGAAGACCTGCCGCCGCGGAATAACTCCGGAAGCCGCACGCACAATCGTTCGATCGAACAATACGGTCATTGGTGCTTTGGCGGTGGCGCGAGGTGATGCTGATGCCATGTTGTGCGGTCTGGACGGCCGCTTTCAGCGTCATCTGCAATATGTCGACA
>JBPCWJ010000487.1:0-11420 GCA_051009635.1 Rhizobiaceae bacterium | reverse complement strand
GGATATCCCAGGGGCGTTTCTGGACACGGCGCGCAACTATGGCATGGGCTTTTCTGAGCAATGTATTGGTCGGGTCCTGCGCGCGCGGGGGGGATTGCCAAAGGAATGTCTGTTTTCCACGAAGCTAGATCGTGACTTTGAAAGCAATCGTTTTGATGGCGCGCGCGCGCGGGATTCTTTGCATGAAAGCCTCGAGACTTTGGGCCTCGATCGAATACCGTTGTTGTTTTTCCACGATCCCGAACACGCGCGATCTTTGGATGAAATCACCCGGCCAGGCGGGGCTTTGGATGAATTGTTCAAAATGCGCGACGAAGAGGTAGTCGACGCCATAGGTCTTGGGGCGGGTGACGTCGATGTGATGATACCAATTTTGCAAGAACGCGACTTTGACGTGGTGTTGACGCACAACCGAAATACCCTTTTGAATCGAAACGCAAATACCATGATCGACCTTTGCGTTTCACGCGGGATCGCCGTGATCAATGCCGGTGTTTATGCGGGTGGTATTTTTGCGACCGGTTCTGCCCGCAACCAATACTATGTCTATCAAAAGGCCAGCGACGCGACGCTCGCCAAAATTCGGCAGATCGAGAACTTATGTTTAGAACACAATGTGTCGCTGCCTGCGGCTGCGTTACAATATTCCGTGAATGACACACGCGTCCTGTCGACAATCATTGGGATTTCGCGACCCGAGCGGATCGCTTCGACCCAAGAGCTGATGACCGAGACAATCCCAAACACATTTTGGGATGATTTGGAGACCTTGCCCAAGGACATGGATAATCCGGAAAACCACCGGATTCTGTGAATGAAGGAAGTCTAATGCCTATGCGAATAGACGCGCACCAGCATTTTTGGAAGATCGAGCGTGACGATTATGGCTGGATGGATGACAGCGTGGCCGCCATTCGACGTGACTTTGGTCCTGCGGATTTAAAACCATTGCTGGAGCGCTGTGGTCTTGATGGTTCAATCGTAGTTCAAGCCGCACCAAGCATCGAAGAAAGCCGGTATCTCCTTAGCCTCGCAGATGAAAACCCGGCAATTCTTGGAGTGGTGGGATGGATTGAGTTGGGAGCAGATTGCGGTTTGCAGGACCTGGAATCATTTGCTTTGCATCCAAAGTTCAAGGGCATTCGGCCTGTTTTACAGGACATCGCTGAAACGGACTGGATTCTGGGGCCCGAGAGGTTGGCAGCATTACAGCAAGTGGCGGGAATAGGCTTGCGGTTTGATGCTCTTATCCGGCCTCGCCATTTAGATGTTATCGTGGCTCTAGCAGATGCGATACCAACCTTGCCGATTGTCATAGACCATTGCGCCAAACCAGTTATAAGGCAAGGGGCGAATGCAGGCAATGAGTGGCGCGAAGGAATGCACCGTCTATCCGAATACCCTCAAGTGTATTGCAAACTTTCCGGCCTCGCCAATGAATATGGGTCTGAATGGTCCAGCACCTCGCTTGAGCCGGTCGCTTCCTATGTGCTGTCAATTTTTGGTGCCGAGCGGGTCATGTGGGGCAGCGATTGGCCCGTGTTGAACCTGGCGGGCAACTATAGCGATTGGCATCGCTGCGCCGAGCAACTGGCCGCAGGCCTATCGCATTCGGAACACGCTGATCTTTTTGGCGCTACCGCCGCACGGTTTTATGGGATTTCCCAAGCGTGTCATGAGGTTGTTGCCGCAGATCGCTCCAGACACGTTGAGGAACCAACATGACATCGACAAAATTTGTTGCCGTGGACTGGGGTACAACAAGCTTCCGTCTATGGGTTATCGGAGCAGACGCATCCATCGTCGCATCGGATCAGGAACAGTTGGGGATGAATACGCTCCAACAGAGCGACTACAGCACTGTCCTTGAAGAATGCCTGACTAAGCTGGGGGTTGGAGGGAATATTCCCGTTGTCATATGCGGAATGGCGGGCGCGGCCCAGGGTTGGTGTGAAGCGCCCTACCTCTCGGCACCTACTCCCATCAACAATCTTGGATCTGATGCCATCAAAGTGAGTGGTATTGAGCGAAACGTCTGGATTCTTCCAGGCGTCAAGCAGATGAGTCCACCTAGTGTGATGCGTGGCGAAGAAACCCAGATTGCCGGGCTTTTGCAAAAAGATAAGTCGTTTGAGGGCGTGGTTTGCCTACCGGGTACTCACACCAAATGGGTCAGCGTAAAACAGGGCGAGATCAAACAATTCGCAACCTGCATGACTGGCGAGATCTTCTCACTTCTCTCTTCAACAAGCATTCTGCGTCATTCCATGATGGAGGACGGTTGGAATGAAGAAGCATTTGTAACAACGGTTCAAATGGCAATTGAAAACGCCCATGAAAACGCAATGCAGCTATTTGAACTTCGCGCCGAAACGCTTCTTGGCGATCTTTCCAGCGCAACAGCGCGTGCCCGCTTGTCCGGTTTGCTGATTGGCCACGAACTTTCCGCTGCCCGAGGATATTGGCAAAGAGCCAGAATTCGCCTGATAGGCGCGCCGAAACTTGCTGAAAAATACGCAATAGCTCTGGAAACGCAAGGAGTGTCAGCGCGGATAGAAAATACCGAAAAGATGACGCTGGCCGGTCTGCAGGGCGCCTTCCATCGGATCGGGGTACTGGCTTGATGAATCGTAACATAATTGCGATTTTGCGGGGTGTTCGGCCCGACGAAGTGCTGCCAATCGGACAGGCATTGCTGGAGGCTGGAATTACTCAAGTCGAAGTGCCGATGAATTCGCCTGACCCGCTGGAAAGCATAGGTGTGTTGGTCGATGCCTATGGTGATCGCGCGCTGATCGGCGCTGGAACTGTCCTGACGACACAGGAAGTTCGAGACATCAGAGCAGTTGGCGGCCGCTTGATCGTGTCTCCAAACTGCAATCCGGAAGTCATCGACGCAACGGTTGCAGCGGGTATGACCTCATATCCTGGTGTTGTCAGCCCGACCGAATGTTTCACCGCACTGCGCCACGGCGCGGACGGACTGAAGTTCTTTCCCTCGATGCAGGTGGGGCCAAAAGGGCTTGAGGCGGTCTTGTCGGTTCTTCCAAAAGGTACCCAGACCTTTGCTGTTGGCGGAGTTGGGCCTGCCAATTTCAAGGATTGGCTCGACGCGGGATGTACGGGATTTGGGATCGGCAGCGGTATCTACAAGGCCGGGTACATTGCTGAAGAGGTCGGCAGGCGTGCGGTCGAGATTGTGACGGCTTTTGACTCAATGGCCTAGTATTGACACTACTGCAATCAAAATTTGCCTGCTCTCCATGATTTCCATTTTTAAGCCATGCTTCTGTCTCTGACGAATGCACTGGTAAGACTGGCTGGTTTAGGACAATTAGCTTGCCCGGTCTTTGCAAGTCTAAGATCGCTTCGACCGCCGTTTTTGTTTGATCATATATGCTCTGGATGCAAGTTCCACAAAAAGCGAACGCCTTGAAAAACATAAGATAATTATTCGCATAACTTAGAACATTGAGCGAACAAACCAACGCATCAGGTTCATTCTGGAAAAAGAGGATGGACCAAGCAAAAAGTGAGGAAATGCCGCCCTCAATATCCCTGCGTTTAACTCGGGAAGAGAGAAAATAGCTGGAAGCTGCTGCACGCAGCACTTCCCTGAGCCCGCATGTCAGCAAATGTATGTTCGGTAAGGAAACGTCGGTTCGTAAAATTCGATCCAGGGCTCCTGTCAAAGACCAAACAGCTTTGGCAAAGACCCTTGGACTTCTGGGCCAGACTTGCGTCGCAATCAATCTCAACCAATTAGCCAAGGAAGCGAATAGCAGATCACTGCTGCTTGATGACGAGACAACGGACAAGATCAATGAAGCATACGAACACGTTGTCGCCATTGTCTAGCCCCCAATTTCAGTACCTGTAATTTTGGCTTTCTCTAATAAGGTTTCGGGTACAGGTGGGCGCATGCTCAGCGCATGGTGTGGGCGGATTTTGTTGTATTGCCTGAGCCAGATATTGATTGCGATCTGCGCTTGTATTGTGCTGTGGAACCATTCGGAGTTCAGAACTTCTTGACGTAGTGTTCCGTTGAAACGCTCGTTGTATCCATTTTCCCACGGAGATCCTGGGTAGATCTGGATCGGACTGATACCGACTTTTCTTAGCCATGTTTGAAGTTGTTCTACCTATTACTTGCAATTTGGCAATAATATACCTATATTATGCCAAAAGGCAAAAGGGTTGATGTCATGCCGCAACTGCAACTTGTTGAAAAAACGGACCATCTGTCATCTGCGCCGGAAATAACCGATGCGGAGGGAGCAGCCATGGCGCGTGCCGTGGTGGATCTGTTCCGCCGCTGGGAGCTGGCGGACGCACAGGCCTGTATATTGCTGGGCGGCTTGTCAGCGCGCAGCTGGGCCCGATGGAAAACCGGCGAAATCGGCCGTATCCCCCGTGATCTCAAAAGCCGCCTGTCGAATCTTATGGGCATCCACAAGGCGTTGCGGATCATCTTCACCGATGCAGACCGGGCCTATGGCTGGGTCAAACGGCCGAATGAGGCATTTGGCGGGATTCCTGCACTCGAAATCATGCTGGGAGGGGAACTCACAGACATTATGCGAGTTCGTCGCTACCTCGATAGTGTTCGCGGTGGCTGATTTTGAATGATCCTGTAACTGCTCGTGTAAAATGGGCGAGGACACATAGGATCGTCAGGTCCAGATTTCCGCCCATCCACCTGTTCGAGGACATTGCCGATCCGGCTGACTGGGACGCGATCCTTTCAGCAGAATCCAAGACCAATCCGCGCCTTGCCGAAAGCGTAGGCATGCTTGATCTCGTTCTGCCAGACCGGCGTATCTCAGGCGAGGGTGCCTCATGGGCCATGGCGCCGTTTGTCCACGCCTCCACGGATCGGCCAAGCAGGTTCACGGACGGTTCATTCGGTTTCTACTATGCCGGTGACAGGATCGAGGTGGCGCTGTTTGAGACAATCCATCATCATGAGAAATTCATGAGGGACACGAAAGAACTTGAAGGGTGGACATCGGAATTTCGTGAACTTGTCGGAACGCTGGACGCTGAATTGCACGATATAACGGATACTGCCGCTTTTGCGGATTACTATCATCCCGATGACTACACCGCATCGCAAGGCTTGGCTGCTAGATTAAGGTCCGACAATTCGGACGGGATCGTCTATGGTAGCGTTCGATATTCGGAGGGATCAGCCGTTGCCTTGTTCTGGCCAGACGTGGCAGGCATACCTGTTCAGGGACAACACTTCTCTTATTATTGGGATGGAGCAAGCGTTTCCAGGGTCAGAAATCTGACGACTGGCGATGTGTTCACGGTGATCGAGTAGCGCCCCGCACCAATAAGTAATATCAAATACCTTTTCAGTACATTGCTGGAGACCAGTTCACGCCAGGGCATTTCGGCATCAAGAAACAAAAGAAACTGTCAGAGCTAAGCACTATATGTTCTTTCAATTCCGTACTAAATCCAATCATTTCACCAAAGTACAAAGTAATCCCACATAACTGCAAGTCGTTTCCGGCTAACGGCAATCGTATCCCGCTAAATGACCGTCTCCCACCACACCATTGCTCTTGCTTAACGGCAAAGGCAACAAAGACATTCAAAACACTGCCCGGTCTCGAATGCCATTATTTGCCATTCATGATCAGTTCTTTTTGCTCGCCATCGGTCACGGTGACAGTTTCATAGAACGTGCCGCCACGGATCACATCGCCTACCTGCCAGGCTACTGCCGCCTGGACAAAGTAAGTGCCGGGCGCAAGCTTGTCGAAGGTAAAGCGGCCTTCATTATCCGCCTTCGTTTGACGGATCAACTCCTTGTAACGCGGATCGGCATTCTTAGTGGCATTATTCGCCATCGCCCGATAGGTATTGAGGAATTTCTTGCCTTCATAGACCTTTTCAAGGTGGTCACGCGAATAGGGGGTAGCAGGAATAAGATTGATTTGATTGCCGGCGGCATAAACAACCTGACCATCTTGCCGGTTCAAAAAAGCCTGACCTGAAATTGAGGCCGTACCAGTTTCATTGATAAATCGGGCGTCATTGGGATCGAATTTAGTCTCGACATCAAGGTTTCGGTTGGTTGTCGTACAGCCGCAAACCAGAAACAGGATACAGACCAGCAACTTTATTCGCATCGTTCAAGTTCCATCCGCCGAATACTAGATAAGATCCATCTAAAATGAGAATTCCTCGTTTTCTGGGCAATAGCAAGGCGGGTTTGATCACCATTGCTTGCATGGAAAGTTTCATGGCGACGAACAGACAGTCTGCGTGAAGGACATTGTTTTACCAAAACCCGCATCATCAAGATAAAGTATTTTTGTCATCTGATCAGATCGCAGAAGGATCGAACTCAACGTGTAATCCGCGAGCGTTAGCGTCGACCACCAGAGCTACGCCTGTGCACCGCAGGCAGATACAAACCATTTTTTATGCCATTCAGCTACCTTGATCCTGCAATGGGATTGCAATTTCAAACGTTGTTCCTTTGCCCATGCCTGATTTCTCGAGGTAAATTCTGCCTCCATGTGCTTCAAGCATTGCCTTGACAATGTTAAGTCCCATACCGGTACCGTTGCTCTCACGACGCGTCGTGAAGAAAAGGTCAAATACCTTGTTGGCATTGGCAGCAGATATACCTGTGCCATTGTCGGTGATCTTGATTATCAATTCGTCATCTGAGTGACGTGTGGATATGTCTACTCGTGTGGCGCCGTGACTTGCCGCGTTTTCAATCATGTTTGAAAATACGATCAGCGCATTTTCGTGCGCCATGTTGACTGCCGGATCTCCCTCGGCATCAAGATCAAATGAAATGTCCGGAAATAATGCCCTCAATTCGCTTGTTATGTCCTGCAAAGGCACTGTACCAGCCAGGATCGGATTGTCGGCCTTTGCGAGCATCCGAAGTTGATCCAACAACACAACCAGGCGGTCCGTGTCAGCCGAAATGTTGCGGAGAAACTGATTGCGCTGAGCCTCAGACATCTCATCGGCCTTTTCACGAAGCAGTTCTGCTGCGCCATGAATAGAGGTAAGCGGAGATTTCAGTTCATGAGAAACGTGGGCCGCAAACGTGTTGATATAGTCCGACCTGTCGAACAGTTTCCTGGCCATTTCCTGCGTACTGTCCGAAAGTTCTGCAAATTCACGGCTTCCATGTACCTTTAGGGGAGCCAGGGCGTCCCGCTCGCCACGCCCCAATCGTTCACTGCGTAACCGAAGGGCATCTATCGGTTTTTTGACGGTCAGGATAAAAATCAGGCCGATTGCCAGCGTCGCCAGTATAACTGCGGCCGCAATTACCAGAACACTGAAGCGTTGCTCATATAGCGCCCTGAGAACACTATTGGGTGTTCGCGAAACATAAACCACGCCTGCAAGCCTGTCGTTGAGCTGTACAGGCATGGCCACAAATATGCGGATTCCGGTACCTCGACTGATCGATGTAAGCGGCGGTACTGCGCTGTCTGAATATCGTATACGAACTACTGAAGAATATTTACCCTGCAAGGCCTGGTTGACTTCGTGAATATGGGCGAGGGACAGGCCAATCTCATTGCGTCCCGCGATGACTACGCCATTCGGATCAAGAATTCGAAATCCCGCTAGCGTTTTTTCCTGTGTTTCGGAAATTATTGGTAGTAGTAATTTTCCGATAATTTGAAACTGCCCGGACGTTCCTTGCGCAGGAAAAACCCCATCTGGTCTAGAAGGTAAAATTGTTTCGCTGAAAAGCTTGAGCTGGGGAAGAACCGGCTGCCAAACATCTGTACTCAATTTTTTGGCATTTTTTGTTATGTCGGGGAGTATTGGCAGATCCGCAGTATCAATTCTCTGTTCAACAAAATGTTGCATGACGGATGATATTGCGGCGGCTTGTGCAATAAGTTCCGATTCGGTTTCGCGTACCAATTGGGCATCATAAAAACGGAAAAGGTAAAGGCTGCCGATTGGCAGGGCCAATACGATTGCGAGCAAGCCGGCCACAATCATGGTCAGTGTAGGCCGCCATTTAATAGAAGCCTTTTGATAGCTCAATTTATGCAACCGCCCATTCGAAAACCAGCGCCATGTACCGTTTCAATACTGTCCATACACCCTTGCTTTCTCAATTTTTCCCTTACATTTCGGATGTGGCTGTCAATTGTTCGGTCAGATACATTGAAGTTGTCCGGATAGGCGCGATCCAGAATTTGGACCCGCGATGATACCATGCGCGGACGTGTCATAAGAGTCTCGAGAATATTGAACTCAAGTGCTGTCAAACACACAGCATTGCCATTGAAAGTCACAGTGCGTTCAGACCGTAGCATTGCTAGCTTACCGACGCTCAAGCAATCATCGATGTCGGGAATCCCAATTTGGCGGCCTGCTGCCCGTTTCAGTATTACACTGATCCGGGCCATTAATTCACGAGGGCTGAATGGCTTGGTAACGTAGTCGTCACCGCCGAGTTCCAGACCCAGTATGCGGTCAATCTCATCATCACGCGCTGACAAGAAGAGTATGGGTACCTCTGAACTTTTCCGAATTTGACGGCATACCTCGAGCCCGTCCATTTCCGGTAAGCCAACGTCCAGTATGATCAGATCGACCTTACCCGAATCAAATTTGGCAAGTGCCTGTGTCCCATCACCGGCGACCTGGTAGGTATGTCCGGCCTTATCCAGGGCAAAGCCAATTACTTCAGCAATATGCGGGTCGTCATCGACGACAAGAATATGTGGCATTGTTGAACTTTCTGACCGGATCCTTAGCCTTCAGTCATTGTTGGTAGTAAATGGAAGAATTATTTCGTCATTGCCGTTTATGTATTCGACCAATCGTTCACGCCTGAAACTCCATTGCCGCCAATCATTTTGAGCTGTTTTGCCCTCTTCAGCATAGCGGTTTCTTAGTTCAGACAGCGGGATTCGGCTGTATCGGTAGTTATCCAAATTGACCATACGGTCTCCCCAATCCGGGTTCTCCAGCACTTTGTCTATCGCCGGCAGGGCATACTTTCCAAGGCTGGCGAGATAATTAAAGTCAATGCGTTTTCCGGGACTGTTGATTGCAATGGAAACATTATAATTTGAAATTAGATAAGGAAGATTTGCTAAACTTACTGCATACAATATCAATCCAAGTGTCAGTAGGTTCGCCTTGATAAGCCAGCTGTTTGTGTATTGGCGCAAAAGTCTGACGATTATAAGTGCGAGTCCCATCATGACTAACACCATCCAGATTATTGCCGCCAATCTGAGATAGGTCAGGGCAAATGCTTCAACATAGAGCCCCATACGCATCATTGTAGAGATAACCAGAATAATGTTCTGCCCTGTCCAAAGCAGCAGAAGTAACTTGATATGTCTGGATGATTCCATTCCCATTTTACGGCTGGTCACAAACAGGATGAACATTGCCGCAAATAGTGTTGTGATCAGCAGGATATAGGTGCCTTGATGGACATATTGCGAATAAGTGACTCCATCAGGCAGGCTCCCGCCACCCCACAGATAAACCATGTCCAGATAGGTTTGCACACCAAACAGGATATTGAATAACAACAATGCCCAGGAGGTCTGTGCTTCGCTGAACTTTGGTGTTTTGGGTGAAACAATAGTTGGCCGAGGTTCAATAAAATGTGTTACCGTCCCGGCGGTATATACCTTCAGCCGGACTCTAAGGTAGGGCCAGCAAACAACTAGAAAGAACAGCCAAAACACAATTCTGTCAAAGGAAAGAAGTGCAAGAAGCAGCGTGATATCGATTCTAGCCAGCCAGCCGGAGATCAACGGATTTGCAAATGCAAAAAGCACGAGAAATCCGAGTGTCAGCAAGACGGGCAAAAACCAGTTTTTTATTATTGCCAATTTGGTGGCGTGCGGTTTTAACCGTCTTAGAGCTGTCGTGAGCCAGAAAATGTCTACACAAAATTTAAATGGTAGGTATCCAAAAAACCGGGTCAGTGTTTTCAACCAGTCGATATTTGGCATCTGTTGACTATAATTGATGAACAACACAAATCCGGTAACTCCTGACAAACCGATAGCGGCTGTGAGGAAATTCAGTGTCTCGAGCCCTGGCAGCAGGGCCGCTGGAAGTATCAGCAGGCTTGCCATCGAGAATGAATGTCTGCCGCGCATCAAAGTTATCAGAAAAGATGTTAGCGCGAGTATCAAAAGAAAAAATGTTACGCTGGCACCCGATTTGCGTTCAAAGAACAAACAATCCGCTACCAGAACCAGCAGAAATGCAAATCCCAATTGAACAAACCAAAGATTGATTTTCTCGGTATTCGTGATGGCAGAAACTAAAGCATTTACACTATTCATTTCGTGGTTCCCCCGGGCGATAAAATTTATTGCGCGAGCATCTCATCTTGATGGCTGGCGCTTTTGAAGATGAATTGGAATTTTCAGAATTGGGGGTAGGTGGAATTTTAGGTATCCACCATCCATCTCTCAGGATACTGGTTGGCAACCAGTGGTATATTTCGGATTTTCCATTGTGGTACTTCATGCAAGATTGATAGAACCCAATCATGCAGCGGAATTGTTTAAACTCAGCAGGATTTGAGGAATTCTGTGCAGGATTTGTGCAGATTTCCGGCTTGAAATTGCTTCACCAATGCCCTGCGATACCTCAACGAGGACCAATCTTCTATTGGCATCCAGAGCAGGTTCCTACCTGCTATCTTTAGTTTCTTCGTGATGGCGATCAACGATCCGCTGTACCATCGGGGCGAAATGCCGAAAATCGGGCGTCTGCATTTCGGGCATTTTCCCCGCATCATCGAGATAGCGCACAGCTATGATTTGTTTGAAGTTTGGCAATCTTTCAAACTGGTCGACTTCATCCGCATTCATCGGCCCGCCTTGAAGGTTCAGTGAATGGACCGACGCTTCTGATAATCGCTTGAAATATTCGGGCTTGGTCGCGCAGAGATAACGCTTGGCTGCCACATGATAGCGAACACAATCTGTGATGACGGTTGGGAAGAAGCGATCCAGAACTTCAGCGCCTGCATGTTCATGATGGCGGTCTTCAACATCATCCATCGTGAACGTCCCGAACTCGCTGGTGAAATGTCCGATATCGTGGAGCAGGGCAGCAACAATAATCTCTTCGGATTGGGAATTTTGCTTGGCGATTGTTGCTCCCTGCAGCATGTGCTGGCCCATGGTAACCGGCTCGCCCAAATATTCCTCATTCCCGCGCCGATCAAATATCGAGCCAAGAAAGGCAACAATCGTATCTTTCGTAAGTGCTTCATGTTTGCTGGTCATTGCGAAACACCTGTGCTGCCTTGGGATTGCAGGGCTGCAAATGTTGAACGCAACCCATCCATATCGGCGTAACAACCTTGAAGCCATCTGGTTCCTTCGCCGGAATAGCCCTTGCGGGCATGGAGCACGCGCCTGTTG
>JBPCWJ010000486.1:0-4441 GCA_051009635.1 Rhizobiaceae bacterium | reverse complement strand
AGCGTAGGTTTTGTACGGGTTTTCATGCACAAGCAAACCAACCTTGGAGGATATTTTCCCGGCATGTTTTTCTGCACAAATTACCGCTGCTGCCTGCGTATTCTCGGCATGTTTAAGGTATCTCGGATTATCTATGAAGGTAATTGCACCTGGCGAAGCCGCCTCAATAGGAGAGGCTGAGCTTATCGACAGATCAGCCAACTCGACCGACTTCAATTCAGCGCCGGTAGTCTTGGCAATCTGTTCCAAAGTAACCGGAACTGCGGAGAAGAATACGGGGTCGCTCATTTATTTATCTGATCGCAAGATTAAACGCCGATACGGACATACCGGATTTTTGACTGATTAGGAAACATGAACTGAACTGCATAAATTCGCAACATGCAGTTCAGTTGTTTTTCAAGTTCGTCAGAAGGACGTGCTTACACCGAAACTGTATTCTCGGGTAGTATCCCATGGAGCTTCGGAAATCGGGAATGCGTAGTCAAATCGCAATGGACCGAACGGTGACGCCCAGATAACCGATGCGCCCACCGATGCTCGCAACGTATTATCATCCAGTTGTTGTGTAGAAACACCAGGATTTGCAGCAATAATTGCGTTTCGTGTCGCTGTATCCAATCCCCAGAGTTGACCGGCATCTGCAAAGAACGCTCCACGTATTCCCACCGATTCTGGAAGGAATGGCATTGGGAAGTTGACTTCGGCAGTTGCGTTCCAGTAATACAATCCGCCAAGTGCATCACCCGTCACCGGATCGCGCGGTCCAAAACCATAGCTCTCAAACCCACGAATATCTCGAGACCCCTGGAAGGTATTATCCTGCGTTCTATAGTTGGATGCACTGCCCCATACCCAGTTAGCGCCGCCACGTGCGCGTAACATGCCAACAAGATCTATTTCTTCTGACAGAGTTGTATAACTGACCGCTGATCCCGTTGTGGAGGCATACTGGGCATCGCCACCTGCACCCCAAAACGTGTTTGTCATTTGAAAATAAACGCCCTCACGAGGATCACGAAAATTATCTAGGTCCGCATGTGTAATTCTGAATCCTAAACCGGATTTAACCCAATTCGGATTCCTGAACAGGGCAGCAGATAATTCACCTGGCGAGTTGCCTTGTATTCCGTCACCTGAAGGCGGACCCATGTCAATCAGGCTTCGAGAAACTGTCGTATCTTGGTTTTGATAGGAATAGAAAAACTGGCTATTGGTTTCCTCCGAAATGGGAATGCCAAATCTCAGCGTTCCGCCATAGGAATCAATTCCGTAAGAACGGTTACTGTTTGAATCTGAAGTCTCGGAGAATAGGTCAAACCCCGCAGAGATGCGGTATCCCAGGAAGTATGGCTCCGTAAAACTCAGGCCATAATTCTGAGTGTCAGTTCCAAAACCGGCCGAAAGCTTAATATATTGGCCACGTCCCAAAAAATTGCTTTCCGAAAACGAAATCTCGCCCAAGGCTCCATTTGAGGTAGAGTAACCGCCCCCCACTGAAAATTCGCCTGTAGCCTTGTCCACAACACGGACGGTGACAATCATTTTGTCGGGCGTGCTGCCTTGACGGGTTGTAATGTTTACCGATTCGAAGAAACCCAATGATTCAAGACGACTTCTGGTTCTTTGAAGTAAAACCTGATTTAAGGGGTCACCCTCGGAAATATCAAATTCGCGACGAATTACATGGTCGCGTGTCCTGTCATTGCCAACAATGTTGATGCGTTCAATATATACTCTTGCACCCTCATCAATCTGGTAAACAACGTCAATGGCGTTTGTACTGAAGTCACGGTCACCACGCGGCACCACCTGAACAAAGGCAAATCCGCGCTCCGCAAAAGACTCGGTCAGTATAACAATCGTATCCTCAACCTTCTTGGAGCTGTAATATTCTCCCGGCTCTGTTTCCAACAATGGATAGAGAATCTGCGGATCAACATCCGGTATGGTGCTATCAATGGAGATATTGCCAAACGTATAGCGCGGCCCTTCATCCACGGAAATCGTAACCAAATACTGATTTTCGATTTCGTCATATTGTACATCGGTGGACAATATCTGGAAGTCAGCAAAACCACGGTTGAAATAGAATCTACGTAGACGTTCCTCGTCAGAGCGAAGCCTTTCAGGATCGTATATGTCATCATTGCGCAGCCAGCTGAACCAATTCGATTGCTTGGTTTCCATCACATCCTGCAACCGGCGTTCACCAAAGGTAGCATTACCAATGAAGGTGATGCTCCTGATTTTTGTCTTGTCACCCTCATTGACCCTGAAAACAACATTCACACGATTATTGGCCAGCGGAACCACTTCATAGGAAACTGTGGCGTCTTCGCGGCCGACTCGGGAATAGGCCTCGCTGATCCTGAAAACATCAGAGGATACCTTTTCCTCGGAGAACACTGATCTGGCTGTTGTCTGGACTATTCCTGCCAGCGCCACATCCTTGAGGCGTTTGTTTCCCTCAAAAAAGACTTCGTTGACAATACCGCTTTCATCGACCTCAACGATCAGCGTGGAACCCGACTGGTAAATCGAGACATCGGTAAACAGGCCGGTCCCATAGAGCGACTTTACCGAATCATCGATATCCTGATTGGTGAAAGATTGACCCGGAGAAATCGTCAGATAGCTCTTCACGGTGATTTCATCCATGCGCAAATTTCCGCGCACTTCAATACGGTTCACAACTGCTGCCTCCGCCGGCGCAGATGATCCGCCCAATACAATAATGCCAGCAGCAATCGGCTGAACACAAAGTGCCAGCGCTACGATTGCAGCTCTAAAAATTTCTTTCATTCGAACCATTCTTATTCTTCGCAACAACTGCCTGTCTTTTGCGGGTTTTTCTCCGGTAATTCCGGTATTTTGGACCCGCACAGTCCCATTAGCCACTTCCCTGTTCGCACCCGCCCCGGCAGCACAAAGCTGAGAATCTCTTAGTTAACAAACCTTTTACAGCGTTTTTTGCAGCACGCAACCATTCCAGAACGAAGAATTTTATAAATTTGTCAATGTGTTGCAGAAAGGCCAGCCTATCGATTTGTATGGTTAACCGCGAGATAATTACTGGCAAATATGGAGTTAAAATCCAGCAGTATTAAGACCAAACCCCGAATAGGCATTACCCGGAGTTGAGAACAAGCTGGGTAAGATCGTTCCAGGTTGCAAAAACCATCAGCATCAAAACCAGGGCAAGACCGATCCGAAAGCTGATTTCCTGAGCATTCTCACTCAATGGACGCCCGCGAATTGCCTCAATCGCATAAAATACCAAATGGCCACCATCCAGCATGGGAATCGGAAAAAGATTTAGCAAACCGATGCTAACGGACAAAACCGCAGCAAGATTCATCAATGCCCCTACTCCCAATGTGGCAACATCCCCGGAAACCTTGGCAATGCGAATGGGACCGCCCAACTGATCTGCCGATTGGAAACCGGTAATGATATCACGCAGATAACCCATTGTACGTTCGATAATAAACCAGGTCTCACCGACGCCGGCAGCAACGGCCTCTACAGGTCCATATTTGACAATCCTGAAATTAGCTGTCGTGGAATCGTTCGCAATCCCGATAAATCCGATTTCCTGCTTGTTGCCGAACCTGTCTTCACGCTTTTCAAGCCGTGGCGTGACAAAAAGCTGTTTCTCCATGCCATCGCGGCGAACAATCACTTCCAGCTCACGACCGGGATTTGGGGCAACAATGCGCGGAATATCGGTAAAGGAGCCGGTTTTTTCACCATTGATTGAAACAACCACATCACCGGCTTCAAAACCGGCAGCCTGAGCGGGACTGTTCTCGGTGACTGAAGCTACAACCGGGTCAGTCACGGCCCGCCCTATGAACATGAAGGTTATTGAAAAGATCACAATTGCAAGAATGAAGTTCGCAATTGGTCCGGCAGCAACAATTGCAGCTCTTTGTCCTACCCGCTTATGGACAAAACTCTCCGATCTTTCAGCCTCACTCATTTCGGCGGCTTTGGCCATGTCGGGTGCTGATGCTTCATTGGCATCGCCAAAGAATTTTACGTAGCCACCTAGGGGAATGGCAGAAATCTTCCATCGCGTACCACTTTTGTCAGTACGCCCCCATAATTCAGGACCAAACCCGACAGAAAATGCCTCAACGCGCACACCATTCCAGCGGGCTACCAAAAAATGACCAAGTTCATGAAAAAACACGACAATGGTGAGTACAATCAAAAACGGAATAATATATCCAAACAGTCCAGCACCCGGCAGTTGCGCCAAAAATTCCATTTTATCCTCAATAGTTTGTCGTTATTACCCGGCTCTTCTGCCGGGATTCACAAGATACCGGTCTGCCATTGAAGGCGCCGATATACAAGCACCAAATTAGCGCCGTTATCATTATATTTCATGGCAGGATGAAGGCGCTTAAAAATGATGCGCCTGTGCTGCCCG
>JBPCWJ010000485.1:0-4187 GCA_051009635.1 Rhizobiaceae bacterium | reverse complement strand
CAAAATTCACCTAATCACGTCCTTTACGTTTGCTGGCATCAATCGGATCACAAAAAAAATTATCTTTCAGACAAAAAATCACGCCACCATTCGTTCTGCCCGGATCCATTCAATTGCTGTTTTGGCCCAATTGAGAACTGCTTCCTGATTGGGAGGTAAATTGACAAATTCCGATCCGCAAAATTCCAGCCATCCATCGAAGTAAAGGTCGCTCACTGCAACCAGAACCGGCACCTGCATTTCCATGGCCCTAACGATTACTGACCTCATTCCTCGCCCATCGAACTCGTCCTTGCCAAATCTGTTCAAGATCAGCAATTCGGTTCCTGAATGCAGTCTTTTCTCCATTCTCCCGCATGCTTCTGCCAATGCTTGAGGATCCAGCCGGCACCCTTTTGAGCCCGGCCCCAGCGCCTGGGATATTCTGAGCTTTTCTCCGGTCGAGATATCCTCCAGCCACAAATCCGTACGGCGATCCTCTCCCGCATTAACATTGTGCTGAAAATATCCTTCGATACCCACATTGTTACCGGCCAAATGGCGCGCAACTGCCTGCAGGATCAGATCAGCCTGACCTCTTTTCTCAAACCGGATTGCCGCAGGTGAAATTAGCATGCCTTTAAACCTGTTTATTGAGGTCACGGATACCTCGGACCTTGCGGGGCTGAACACCAACCCAACCACTTGCCGGAGCCATCCTATTCATCCACACAGCGGCAAACAAGAAAATCCCACAGCCAAAGTCAAAAACTAGGTCAATTTTGCGAACAGACCAGATCCAGTGTTATCAAATTATCGCAATATTCCACCGCAGGAACAAAAATACCTGTCTCCGGTTGTTGTTTGGCATTATGAGAACAAGGTAAATAGCTTGAAGGCTTGCAAAATCCAATTCACGATCCGGGGTAGGACATGAACAGAAATTCGACGCTTGAAGCAATCGGCAATACGCCCTTGATCAAATTAAAGGCTGCTTCAGAAGCGACCGGCTGCACAATTTTTGGTAAGGCTGAATTCATGAACCCTGGTCAATCGGTCAAGGATCGCGCGGGACTGTTTATTATCGAGGACGCCGTTAAGAGCGGCAAACTAAAGCCAGGGGGAATCGTCGTTGAAGGAACGGCAGGCAATACCGGAATTGGCCTCTCAGTCGTTGCCAACGCCATGGGTTTTCGAACAGTGATTGTCATTCCGGACACCCAAAGCCAGGAAAAAAAGGACACGCTCCGTTTGATGGGTGCAAATCTGATCGAGGTTCCGGCTGTCCCTTACAGAAATCCAAACAACTATGTCCATGTTTCCGGCCGTTTGGCGGAGCAGTTGAACAAGTCTGATCCCAATGGTGCTATATGGGCCCAACAATTTGACAATACCGCAAATCGTGACGGACATATTCGTACCACCGCACAGGAAATCTGGCGCGACACTGACGGCAAGGTGGACGGCTTTGTTTCCGCTGTCGGTACCGGCGGAACGTTGGCCGGAGTAGGCGCAGGCCTCAAGGAGCATAATAAGGACATAAAGATCGTAGTGGCTGACCCGATGGGCTCCGCCATTTACTCATATTATGCCAATGGAGAACTTAAGGCAGAAGGCAATTCAATTACCGAGGGAATTGGTCAGGGCCGGATTACAGCAAATCTGGAAGGTGCGCCGGTTGATCTCGCCTACCAGATACCCGACGATGAAGCCTTCCCACTGGTCTATGATTTGCTGGCGCATGAAGGCCTCTGCATGGGCGGCTCCACCGGCATCAATATCGCTGGCGCAATCAGGCTGGCACGGGAACTGGGTCCAGGCCACACAATCGTGACGGTTCTTTGTGATTTCGGTTCACGCTATCAATCCAAACTCTATAATCCGGATTTCCTGCGCTCCAAGGATCTACCTGTACCCGAATGGCTGGAACGCAATTGGGACATTGAAATTCCATTTGAAGACACCGAAGCATAACCGGCAGGAATGATCGATGAGCATTGTCACAAAGCCTGCCTTTCTGGATGACGCCTACCTGACCGCCTGTGAGGGAACTGTTCTGGAAATCAATGAGAGTGGCGGTATCATTCTGGACGAGACCAATTTCTACGCCACAAGCGGCGGACAGCCGGGAGACTCTGGTTATCTGGAGCGTGCCGACGGCAGCCGGATAGAAATTGCCGCAACAATCACCGGCACCAGCAAGCAGGAGATTGTGCTGGTCCATGCCCCGGATCAAGCTCTGCCTGAAGGTGGAGAGAAGGTGGTTGGCCATATCGACTGGGAGAGGCGATACCGTCTGATGCGTATGCACACCGCCTGCCATGTGCTTTCCGTCGTTTGCCCATTTCCAATTACCTCTGCAAATGTTGGCGAGGAAGAAAGCAGGGTTGATTTCGATCTACCTGAGGCTGGCGTTACCAAGCAGGATGTCACGGCAAAGATGATGGAGATCATCAACGCAAATCACACAGTCTATTCCCAATGGATTGATGAAGATGAGCTGGACCGTAATCCGGATATCGTAAAATCGAAAAATGTCCGCCCACCTCGCGGCGTTGGAAGGATACGGCTTGTCTGCATCGGCGAGGAAACAGCAGTCGACAGCCAGCCTTGCGGAGGAACCCATGTGACAGAAACGGCTGAAGTCGGCGATATTCATATAGGCAAAATCGAAAAGAAGGGCCGCGAAAACAGACGGTTCCGCATTCGATTTGGATCAGCCCCGGCCTGATGAAAAATAACTGGATGGAGGTACCAGAATGAAACTCGAAGGTTCCTGCCATTGCGGCGCGGTGAAGTTCTCACTAGAAACCAACACGCCCTACCCCTACCAGAAATGTTATTGCTCGATATGCCGTAAGACCCAAGGCGGTGGGGGTTATGCAATCAACATTATGGGCTGGGCAGACTCGCTGGAAATCGAAGGCGAGGAACACATCGCCGTCTACCATGCAGTTCAGTATGGCAAACCGAGCGAGCTTGAGCGGCGTTTCTGCTCCAAATGCGGAAGTGCCTTGTGGGTCTATCATGACAAATGGCCGGATCTCGTCCATCCATTTGCCTCGGCAATTGACACCGCTTTGCCAAAGGCGCCTGAAACGGTCCACATCATGCTGGATTTCAAGGCTGACTGGGTTGAACTGCCGGACGGACCCAATCATGATCATTTTGACGGATATCCTGATAAGTCCATCGAAATCTGGCATGAAAAGCAGGAACCAGTGAAATGACCGCCACCCGCAGTCGGTTTACAATCTCTCCCGAAGAATTCCTTGAAAGACTGGGGGAGCCAAATCTTCGTATTGTGGATGCCTCGTGGTATCTGCCCGTCCAAAATCGCGATGCAAAGGCAGAATTTGCCTCAAAAAGAATTCCCGGCGCTGTCTATTTCGACATCGATGAAATTTCAGACAAGAAGTCCGTTCTGCCCCATATGCTACCATCACGGGAGGAATTCGCCAATGCAGTCGGTGAGATGGGAATCAGCGAGGACAGTGAGATTGTCGTCTATGATGGTCCCGGCCTGTTTTCATGCGCCAGGGTTTGGTGGACCTTAACCATCATGGGCTCAAAAGACGTAAAAATACTCGATGGCGGTTTTGATGCCTGGCAAGTAGAAGGCCGACCCGTGGAAGCCGGCGAACCGGCAAAGCCGTCCCCAACAACATTCAAACCTGAATTTCAGGCTGATCGAGTGCGCTCAATCGATGATATCCGGAAAATTATTCGTTCCAGGGTAACTACAATCCTCGATGCGCGGCCCCATGCCAGATTTACCGGTGAAGCGCCCGAGCCACGAAAAGGCTTGCGGTCAGGCCATATTCCCGGTTCCAAGTCTTTGCCAATCGATCAGCTAGTAGAGAATGGAAAATTAAAAAATATCAATGATTTGAAAGCCATATTTGATTCATTTTCTTTACAACACAATGATCCGGTGGTGACATCTTGCGGATCGGGGGTCACTGCCGCAATCATCACATTGGCGCTGGAGACAATCGGCCATTCGAATAATTCGCTTTATGATGGCTCCTGGTCCGAATGGGGACAAGCCGACGATGCGCCGGTGGCAGTCTGGAACGAATAAACCATCTCGGGGATGAGAATTTGGCCAAGAAACCCAAAAAACTGACCGCACGTATTACATATCTTGAGATGACCAAGCGTCATTTTCAGTCACATCCCATGCCCAGCCGTCCCCGCCTGGCGCT
>JBPCWJ010000484.1:0-11054 GCA_051009635.1 Rhizobiaceae bacterium | reverse complement strand
CACGCGGATCGAATGGTTCGCGTGAATAGATGTGCGGGTTTGCGACCGGGCGCTTGCCGCCGCCTGCCGGTGAACCAGAGCGGATTTTGTTCATCGGCTCACTCCTCCGGCAAGGCGGATGCGCGGATCAAGTATCGCCAATGCTATATCAGATATAAGAACCCCAATTACCGTCAGGAATGCGAGCATCATCAGGAAGGAGCCAGCAAGATACATATCCTGACTTTGCAATGCCGAAATCAATAGCGGTCCAGTAGTCTGAAGCGAGAGGACAATCGCGACAATTTCCGCGCCTGAAATCACAGATGGCAAGATGCTTCCAATGTCAGCGATGAAGAAGTTCAGCGACATACGGAAAGGATATTTCATCAGTGCACGAAATTCCGGCATGCCTTTCGCCCGCGCAGTTGTGACATAGGGCTTGCGCAGTTCGTCCAGCAAATTTGCCCGAACACGGCGGATCATGCCGGCGGTACCGGACGTACCGATAACAATTACCGGAATCCATAAATGCTCAAGGATCGACATGAATTTTGCCCAGCTCATGGGCTGGCCAATAAATTCAGGATCGTAAAGACCACCGATGGAAGTCCCGAAATACTCCTTGGCGAAATACATCATGACCAGCGCCAGCAGGAAGTTAGGTGTTGCCAGACCCAGAAGACCAAGGAAAGTCAAACCATAGTCGCCCCAGCTGTACTGGTGGGTTGCTGAATAAATGCCAATCGGGAAGGCGATGATCCAGGTGAAGATAATCGTGCAGAATGTTATGAAAATCGTGAACCATAGCCGGTCACCGACTACTTCCCGGACAGGGAGCTGGTATTCGAACGAATATCCGAAGTCCCCCTGCACCATGCCAATTACCCATTTGAAGTAACGCTGGTAAGGCGGCAGGTCAAATCCGTATTCCTGGCGGAGAAACTCGATTTTTTGCGGATCAACCGTCTCGCCGGACGCCAAAAGCTGGGCGACATAACTTTCAAAATAGTCGCCAGGAGGCAGCTCAATCAGGGTAAAGACGAGCATGCTGATCAATATCAGCGTCGGTATCATATAAAGGGAACGCTTTATGATATAGCTCAGCATTTACCCATCTTGTCCCTGATTGTTTTACCGGCCGAAAATCTGATCCGACTACTCGTCGAACCAGAATGTATCAGGACGGTAAATCCCGAAATATGAAGTTGGTTCCCAGGAATAGATGCCCTCTTCGGGAACATTCTTGAGCTTCGACGAGATTACCACCGGCTGGCGGGTATTATTCACGATGCCGATGGAAAATGCCTGATCGGTAAAGATCTCCAGCATCTTGTGCCATACTGCAGCCTGTTCGTTGACGTCGGATGATGACTTCCACTGTTTGAAGAGATCCAGCAACTCAATCGCTTCCGGCATATCCGGCGGTTCTCCTGCCTTTCCACCGGTTTCGTAATATTCACCCCAGCTCGGCCACTGCAACTGTGCAGGTGAAACAGGAGCCAATTCTTCCGGGCTCATGGTCGGCGCAGCAACGCCGTTGTTCAGGCCAAAGAACACGGAAATCGGAGTTTCCCCACTGGAAGCGCGGCGGCGGAAAATATCACGTTGTGAAGCCCTGACAAATGCCTTGATACCAATTGCCTTCCATTGCGCAGCAACCAGTTCCAGCACGTCGGTTTCCTCGGTGCTTTCGCCTGCGCTTTCAATGGTGATTTCGGCACGTTCGCCATTTGGCAGTATGCGAACACCATCTTCGTCACGGGCACCCAATCCGGCAGCATCCAGCAACTCATTTGCCTTGTCAGGATCAAATCTGCTCCAGGATTCGCGATACTCCTCCTTGAACAGAGGACTTTGCGGCAACACGGTGTTTGCGCTTGGATTTGCAAGGCCAAAATAGATGACCTCATTGATTTCATCACGATCAATTCCAAGCGAAAGCGCCCTGCGGAAATTAGCATCCCGCATCAGGCCGCGCCAAACCGGATCCTTGGTATTCAGGTTGGGATAAAGCGCATATTCCGAGCCCTTCCCGGTAGTCCACAAATTGGTGATGAAACCGTGCTTTTCTTCAGATTCCTTGAGAAAGGTAAAATTGTCAAACCGGATGTAACGAGCCTGAAGGTCGCTCTCTCCAGAACCTGTCTTGGCGGCAATTACATCCTTGGAAACCACATCCATGATCAGCTTGTCGATATAAGGAAGCTGGTTTCCCTCGCTATCGATTCTATGGAAAAATGGATTCCTCTCAAATACAAACCGTTCGGCAGGCGGCGACGTTGTATTCATCCATGGCTGCAATGTCGGCATGCTCGGATTTTCCGGTCTGCGCTGCCGGGTCCTGCGGGTGTGCAGAGCCGCCCATCCATCAACCTTTGCTTCCTTCACCATTGCGGCCAGCTTGTCCGGATCGGCATATTTGCCATGAAACTGCTTTACATAATGGGCTGGAAGATAAATCCAGATCGGAGATGGAGCCGCCAGAGCACCCAGGAAAGACTTGTTTGGCTTTGACCAGCTATATTTGAAGGTAAGATCGTCAATGATCTCGAAAACCGGTGGCTCACCATCGACTACCATTGCTGACGGAACACCCTGACGTCCAAGCTCGGGATCGTTGATTACATCTTCCCAGTAATAACGAAAATCCTCGGTCGTCAGCAGGTGACCGTCCGACCATCTGTGGCCCTCGCGAATCTTGAACGTAAATTCCTTGTCGTCCACTGACTCCACGGATTCAAGAATGTCGGGAACAAGCTCAATATTATGGTTATATCCAATCAGGCGCGCATATTCATAAACGGTAATTTGTCCAATGTCCTTTGCACGGCCCATCAGCATTCGTAGGTCGCCGCCATATCTGCCAATGGATTTACCTTCGGAGGCAAAATCTACGACAAGCGGATTTTTCGGAAGACGCTCCTCAAGTGGGGGCAATTTTCCGTCTGCAACCATTTGGGCAATACCGGGCGCCTCGCCTGCCAAGGATTGCCCGACATATTGAGGTCCAAAGCAAAATGCAGCCGCCAACGAGACGGCAAATGCCATTGCCACTTTACGAAAAACCATTAAACCAACTCCCTGAAGTCAACATTCTCATTTGCCAAAACGACATGTCCGTCTTGTAATTTTATTGCACTCAACCCTGCTTGTTCGCTGGGCTTGAAAGCAGCCGGCCAGCCGCTGGTATAGTCCTCGCCGGTATATTCGATATTTTCAAAATCAAGCAGCCGATCCAGGTCCGGATATGGGACCGAGGCCAATAGTGATTTTGTATAAGGGTGCACCGGGTTCTCAAACAAGACTTCACGCGGCGCCAGTTCGACAAGCTTGCCTCGGCACATTACTGCGATACGATCGGCGACGTAGTTCACCACTGCAAGATTGTGAGAAATAAACAGGCTTGTTAACCCGAGTTCGGTCCGCAAATCATTCAAAAGATTGAGAATTTGGGCCTGGACGGAAACATCCAATGCAGAGACCGGTTCGTCACAAATCATTATCTCGGGATGAAGTGCAAGCGCCCTTGCGATCCCAATTCTCTGGCGTTGACCGCCGGAAAATGAATGCGGATATCGATTGAGAAAGCGTGGATCAAGGCCGACCAGTTTCATCAGATCAACAATTTCGCGTTCCCGGCTGTCGGCATTACCGATCTTGTGGACCTCAAATGGTTCCAGAAGGATATTCTTCACCGTCATGCGAGGATTAAGCGAGGAAAATGGATCCTGAAAAATCATCTGGATCTTGCGCCGGTACTCAAAAATATCTGCACCTTCGAGTTCCAGCACATCAATCATTCCCGAACTGGAATTTATGTGAACATCACCGGAAGTCGCTGAAATTGCGCGCATTATCAGCTTGGAAACAGTTGTCTTTCCTGAGCCACTTTCACCGACCAGCCCCAGGCATTCGCCAGGCATGATGTCAAAACTGACATCATCAACCGCAATCACCTTGCTGGATTCACCGGCAGTAAAGAAGCTGCCCTTGCGCGTGATGAACTCCTTGCGGAGATTACGCACTTCAAGATGCGGTTTGGTCTTGTCTTCAAAATCCTTGACGCGGTAGCGGCTGGAAAATTCAGAAACCGCGTTGACCTTTTCCTTGCCCATGTCTCGCAGTGAGACAAGACGTTCGCCGGGCTTCATGTCGAAATGGGGAACGGCTGCCATCAACGCTTTCAGATAGGGATGCTGGGGCTTATTGAATATTGTCTCAACCGGTCCGGCTTCCATCAACTGGCCATGATAAACAACCACAACCTCGTCAGCCATATTGGCAACAACGCCCAGATCATGGGTAATCAACAGGATTGCGGTATCAAATTTCTGCTGCAGTTCCTTCATCAATTTCAGAATCTGCGCCTGAACCGTGACATCCAGCGCCGTCGTTGGCTCATCAGCGATGATCATTGCCGGATTACAGATCAGCGCCATGGCAATAACCGCACGCTGGCGAAGACCACCAGAAAGTTCAAAGGGATAGCGCTCATAGCCACCCTTGGGATCAGGAAATCCTACCAGCCGCAAAATATCGACGGTTTCTTCCTTGGCTTCTGCATGCGACATGTGTCGATGAAGGCGCAGTGCTTCTTCAATCTGGTTTCCGATGGTATGCAGAGGAGACAGCGCAGTCATGGGCTCCTGGAAGACCATTGATATCCGGCCGCCACGCATCTGGTAAAGATAGGGATCGCGAGGTTTCAGCTTGGCTATATCGACAGGCTTTTTGCCCTTTTCGCGATCGTGAAACAATATTCGCCCGCTTTCGATTGTTCCATTTGCCGGAATGATACGCAGGATGGACTGGGCGATCACAGATTTCCCCGACCCCGACTCACCGACAAGGGCCACGACTGTGCCCTTGAACATGGAAAAGCTGACACCGCGCACGGCCTCAACGCTTCCGCCCTGTATCGCGAAAGACACATGCAGATCTTCAACCTGCAACAGTAGCCGATTTTCCTCCGGCATAAGCAAACTGCCCCCTGTGAGCGGCTTTATTCCCGCCTTATTGCTGGCGAGGTTTACACAATTGAGTGGGGAATCAAAGTGACGAAAGTCACACTCCACGTAATGTGTTCATCAATTATCATATTCGTGGGTGCATCACCACATTCTATTCGGCTTTTCACTACCGGTCATCAACATTTTCTGCAATACCTTCACCTTCAAGTTCCTGATCAATTATTCCTCTTGAAGCAGCCGCAGCGGCTTCTGCGCGATGAGATTGTGCATTTGGACCTGTTTCATCAGTAATGCGCACATTGACTTCCCTGCTTGCAAACCTGATGCCCTCCTGCTCGAACAATTCCCTGATTGCGGCATAAACGACCTTTCGCGTAACCCATTGATCCCCGGGCTTTGTCATGAACTTTACCCGGAGGATCATTGCAGAGTCCTCCATTTGCACGACACCCTGGGACTTAAGCGGCTGCAGAAACATTGGACCGACATCAGGATCTTCCAGAAGTCTTTGCCCCAGCTTCTTGACCATTTTGCGAACTTTTTCCACATCGGTGTCATATGTTACGCGCAGAGGCAGTTTCATGATCACCCAGTCACGCGAATAATTGGTCAATTGCTGAATTTCACCAAAGGGAATTGTGTGAAGCGGGCCATTGTGGTGGCGCAACTGAAAAGACCGCAGGGAAATTTTTTCCACAGTACCGCGAACATTTCCGAGTTCGATATACTCGCCCTTTCGAAAGGCGTCATCGAAAAGGAAAAATCCACCTGAAAAAATGTCACGGATGAGCGTCTGTGCGCCGAAGCCTACTGCCAAACCGATAACTCCGGCACCAGCAAAGAGCGGCGCAACATCCACGCCAAGATTTGACAGGATGATCATCCCTGCGATCACACCAATTACGCCAATTGCGATGTTACGCAACAATGGGAGCAAGGTTCCAAGCCGGGTTGTCCCCTGCCCAGATGGTTCATCTTCAATTTCGGTCGGGTCGCCCTTTTCAACAACACCTTCTGCCTCCAGCCGTTCATCAACCAGAAGGGCAGTGACCCGGTAGAGGAACCATGCGGTAAACGCCACGATGATTGTATCCATGAATGAAGTTACCGGATTCCCATCCTCGCCAATGTTTACCTGCCAAACACCCAAAACAAATCCCAATGCGGCTATCAAGATAAGAATACCGGCTGCCCGCTCGAGCAGCGGCCGGAAAGTCGCTCGAAATACCGGATATTGGTTTTCATCGGCGTGGGTGCTTCGAATATTGGCAATTACATCGCTCTCCGAAAGTGGCTCATGGGCCAGTGCCTTCTGCCTGGCCTCTTCTTCTTCCTGCCGTTCTTTCTCTGCCGCTTTGGCTGCCAGTTCCACGCGTTCATCGAAACGGGCCTGCCGGGCCACGTAGAATTTGTCGATTACAATGAGGATGATGCCATAGACTGGCAGCGCTGCAATTGCCGCAACTACCGGTGCCGAAACAAGCATGTTGTCGCTGGCTGAATCCATGATCAGACGGTAGCTGCTGACAAGCCACGCTATGAAGAGATATAGGATTGCCAATATATGCCAACTGGCCGCAAACATGCGTTTCAGGACAGGTTTTAATGAGGGATCGCCTTCTCCCAAAATCACTCCCGCGAAAGCCTTTTTGTGCTTGATGCTCAGCAATCCATAAATGGTTGCCGCCATTCCCATTGCGATTACCAGGAAAAGCTTGTGCGCCCTTTGATCCAGTCCAAGCATTTCCATCCACAGACAGATCGCAAAAGCCAGGATGACGACGATCATGGAGTTACGCCAATCCCTTTGCATGGATACTGCAGATTTATCGTCCAGATTGATCATGCGGTACTCTGGAACATCAGGCGCGATGATATTGAAGAATATTACCGATCCAAATATCCAGTAGGCGACATAGGAGCTGATGAGGATCAGAATTGTCGCCCGGCTGGGCTCATGGCCGGGATCGAATATCAGGCCGATTACGACCGCAATCACAAAAAGCAATGCATAACTCACCGCTACCATCCCGGCCCGAAACAACAGATAGCTGATTTTTTCAACCCGCGTTTGGGGGTCAGGATTGAACAGATGCCCCAGGCGCTTTCGGGTAGTCGTCCGGAAAAAATAAGCAACCACGCTTCCGATGGCGATCCCTCCAATTGCAGTCAAAACTGACTGCCACAACCAGTTGATCGTGCCATCCGGACTGGCCTCTTTGAGGGTCTCCATAATCTGGCGGCCTATGGAAGGGACGTTCGCAATCAATGTCCTTATTCTTGCGCGCAATCTATAGGCGTCTTCAGCCAGCGAATCGTCATCCTCGGCTACGATTGCAGCATTGCTATCGCCTTCAGGAGACATGATGACGACAGTCATGCCGCTCTTCTTCGCCTGCTCGACGATTGGCGCCAGATCCGGCGGCGTTTCAGCCGCATCTTGTGCCATTGAGATAGCCAGCGGCAATGTCAGGAATAACAGTCCGATCAGTGCCAGTTTCGCAAGAAAAATCGATGTCCTTTGCATTTTCCCTCCCATTGGGCGAATAAAGCGTCAGGACCGGCAGGAATGCAAGCTGCCAAATCAATAAATTTAAGCTACCGGAAATTCCAAACACCAAAAAATCGAGAAATGGTAACTCTATTCGAGTCTGGAAAGGAATTCGGGCTACCAATCTCCTTCTGTTTCTATGCGGATGGTTCTGCCGCAGTGCTTGCAATGACTGGCATCGGTATCATGGCGGGTGAGACCACAATCAGGGCAGGTGTAGGAAACCTTGTGTGGACGAAAAATCGCCTGGGCCAGCCTTAGAAACAAAGCCACACCAAATATCATGATGAAAACCGTCAGGAGACGGCCGAGCGGGTCTTCAAGGGTAATATCCCCATATCCGGTCGTGGTAAGCGTGGATACGGTAAAATAGAGCGCATCGACCCAGTTGTTCAGTTCTGGATTAATGGGTGCCTCGAGAACCCAGACTGTGGATGTAACGACAAAGACGAAGACAAGCAGGTTGAGCGTGGCTGCGAAAACATCTTCTTCCCGCTTCTTGAGCGGCAGGATACGGCGCAATTCATCGGTGATGCGAAACATGCGCAAGAAACGCATTGTCCGCAGAATTCTGAGAAAGCCGAGATTTTCCACAATCAAAGGCAAGACAAGAGACGCGAGTACGACCAGATCGCCAATTGTCGAAATCCGGAAGAAAAAATACTTCTGATCCTGATCTACCCAGAAGCGAAGGAATAGTTCCACCGCAAAAAATGTGAAAATTATCAGATCGATGACCATGTACATGGCCACATGCGGGACCCTGAACGTCGTCAGGAAATACACAATCGCGGCAATATCTATTGCGCCAAGAATAATGTGGAAGAACAATGTTTGGCGGGACTTGCCATAATAAAGGTCTTCAACGCGGCTTTTTAGTTTTTTTACACTCATGCCACGTTTTCGCGAAAACACCGCCCAAATTCAATACGCAATTGGGCGATGAAGTCAGGTGCAGGGCCCTGGAATACCTGAAGACTAAAAAGCGAAAACCGGCTTTCGCCCTGCCTGGGTCCAGAAAGCCGGTGTCCACCATTTCAGAATTTGGTCGCCAAAACCTCTAGTGCCTTGAGAACCCGAAGCTCTTTGGCTTCGTTTACTTGCCGGTGCTTTTCACACTCTTGATATTGCGCCCGCCTGAGGCACAAATTCCCTGCAATCCGATAACGGGGGTCACCCCCAACGCTTACCGGGTAGAATTTTTAGTGGCTGGAAAGCCAGTCCCGCGCTGCGCGCTGCGCTGCTGCGATTTGTTCGCGTGTCATTTCACTTGAAAGTTCTGCACGCTGGATTTTCGCAGGCTCGAACCCGCGAAATGCTGCGATATTGAACCATTTATGGGCTGCTACCAGATCCTGCTCACCGTTTCTGCCGGAAGCATACATCAGACCCATTTCAAAAATGTTCTCTACATTTTCCGGGCATGCCATTCCTGCATATTCGGTGCCCGTGCTGTCAAACCTTGCCATTGAACCTGTCCCTTGAGTTTTTGGCGCCGTTTTTCTCGGCTTTATGTTCTTTAACGAGATCAGTTCCGGACGGCTTTTGCTGTGTCTCTTTCCGGTCCTGTATCATGGTATGAAGAATGGCAGGAAGGCTTGAAGCTGCGGTAAACATTCATCCTTAAGCAAATGAGAACCAGAACTGAATCAAAAATGAATTTCACTTTTGATTCACCCTCAATACCTTTGTTTTTCAAAGGGTTATGAAGAAATTTAGATAAGATTCATGTTTGAATATCAAGAAAGCCGTAACCAAGATGCAGGTTGATGATTCCAATTTGAACCTAATTGTACTGCTTCAATTAATTCTACGACCCGTAACCATGGGTGTGTTGTTACTGCATTTCGGCCTGTTCGGTAGCTCAATAAAACGGATTTCAAACCACTATTTCCTTGCTCTCTGTCCAAAGAGCACTTTTTGGGCCTGAGGATCTGTCGCGATGTTGGATTTTTCCCTGACATCCTTGCCAAGATCGATTCCCCTTGAAACAGCAGGGCGCGATTTTACTGCTTCGAACCATCTTCGAAGATCAGGAAACTCATCCAGGTCCTGCCCCTGTCTTTTATAAGGAATAACCCAGCTGATACTTGCCATGTCCGCTATTGAGTAATCGCCAGCAAGATAATCACGGGTTTTGAGAACCTGGTTCATAACGCCATAAAGGCGGTTTACCTCATCGGTATATCGGTTATAGGCATAGTCGATCTTCTCTGGCGCATAATGGCGGAAATGGTGGGATTGACCGGCCATTGGACCCAGACCGCCAACTTGCCAGAACAACCATTGTTCAACTTCCACCCTGGCGCGGGTTTCCTGCGGGTAAAATTTGTCAAATTTCCTGCCGAGATATTGCAGGATGGCACCGGATTCAAACACGGAGATCGGATCCCCATCAGGCCCTTCCGGGTCAATTATCGCAGGCATTCGATTATTCGGTGCAATCTTCAGGAAATCCGGTTCGAATTGTTCGCCTATGCCAATATTTACGTATTTGACCTCATATGGCACCCCAAGTTCCTCGAGCATGATTGAAATCTTCCAACCATTTGGTGTCGGCCAGTAATAAAGTTCTATTGGCTTGGTTTGATTCATTGTAGCTTCCTGGGAGTTTGGTAGGGCTCGAAAATTTCTGACGGGACAACGAATATAGGGCCAAGCGACGATTTCGGAAGTACCTGCCAGGCCGCAGGAGATGATTTGTTACTAATATTGTGGTTATTCTGCCTAAAACAGGTGATATCAATAGATCATGAGACGCGAATTTAATTTTGATTCAACGGATTTGCCGCTGGCAACGCCGGAATATGACTTACCCGAGCAATTTACGGATGCGAAGGCTGCCGTCGCACGGCTTCAGAAAATTTATGATCAGGGAACCGGTTTCCTGAGGGGAAATTTCTCCTCAGTAATGGAACGGGGGAAACCGGAAAATCGCTACCGGGCCTTTTATCCTGAAATCAGGCTGATCACGACAAGCTATGCCAATGTCGATTCCAGGCTTGCCTATGGCTATGTTTCAGGCCCCGGTGAATATTTCACAACGGTTACCCGGCCAGATTTGTTTGCAAATTATCTGCAAACGCAGATTGAACTACTGTTGAACAATCACGGCGTGCCGGTAATCGTCGGGGTTTCTGACAAACCAATACCTCTGCATTTTGCCTTGCCGGAAGGAGCGCATATTACCGGATCAATTGATGCAACGCTGGAGCGCCCACTGCGAGATGTATTTGATGCACCGGATCTGGCAGATGCGGACGACCGGATTGCCAATGGTGAATTTGACGTATCAGGCGACATAACCCTTCCACTTGCTCCGTTTACCGCGCCCCGTGTTGATTATTCCCTGCATCGCCTGTCTCACTATACCGCAACCAGCCCCTCGCATTTTCAAAATTATATACTGTTCACCAACTACCAGTTTTATATCGACGAATTTGTCCGGCACGCTCACGAGGCGCTACTTGATCCTGAAAGCGGCTACACGATGCTGGTTGAGCCAGGTAATGTGATTACACGGGCCGGTGAAGCAAAGCCTTCATCGGGTA
>JBPCWJ010000483.1:0-11464 GCA_051009635.1 Rhizobiaceae bacterium | reverse complement strand
AGGTCCCGGAATACGCTTCGACAGTTGGCGGCACCCTATAATCAACACCAGAACCGCCAGCGATACCGCTGTCGTGTAACCGCTGACCGTATCCAGGTTTCCAACGGCATTGCTCAATTTTGAAATTGTATTTTCTCCGCTGGCATCAATCCCGAAAAGCTTTGGCAATTCGCCAAGGGCAACCTGCAATCCGACACCGGTCAGAAAACCCACCAGTACAGAGCGGGACAAAAAATCAGCCAGAAAACCGAGATGCACAATGCGGGCAAGGATCAGAAGCGCACCGGCCATTAGTGCCACAAGGGAAGTAAGGGCCAGATATTCGGCAGACCCGGTTGCAGCCATTCCGGCCAGGGCGGAGGCAAGAATGGCCGCTGTCGCTGAATCCGCACCGACAACCAGATGGCGGGATGATCCGAATATGGCAAAGAGCGCCATCGGAATAAGAAGCGTATACAAACCGGTAATTACCGGCGTTCCGGCAATTTTCGTGTAGCCCATTACCTCCGGAATCGCCAGGCACGCAAATGTTGCACCGGCAATAAGCTCGGTCGGAATTCGGGCGCGATCAATCGGGAGAATACCCTGCAATATCGGGAGGCGCTTTGTAGCAATGCGATTTGAATCTGTCATGGCGATTGCACCAAACCACTCGCCATGATCATCCGGGATCTGCTTCGGTTTTTTCCGCTTGGTGATATTTCTTCCTGATCTCGTCAAGATCGACGGTCGGAGCCGGATACTCCATTTTCAGCCCCTCCAGGTACTCGCAGATGATCCTCGATATCGCCAGGTTCCTGAACCATTTGTGATTGGCGGGTATGACAAACCATGGAGCGTGCTTCTTGCTGCAATTTTCAAGCGCATCTTTAAATGCCTTTGTATAGGCATCCCAATATGGCCGTTCCGCATAATCGGCATTGCTGATTTTCCAGCGCCTCGCCGGATCGTCGATCCGTTCCTTGAACCGTCGCAATTCTTCTTCCGGGCTGATGTGCAGGAAAAACTTCAAAATATGCGTATTGTCATCATTGAGCATTTTTTCAAATGCATTGATGTGCTCATATCTGCGCTTCCAGATTTTCCTTGGCACAAGATCATGCACCCGCACAACGAGCACATCCTCATAGTGCGAACGATTGAAGATCGCCATCTGGCCCCGGGCCGGTGTCGCCTTGTGACATCGCCAGAGGAAATCGTGGGCGGCTTCTTCCTTTGACGGAACCTTGAAGCCGGTCACCGTGCAGCCTTGGGGATTTACCGCACCCAGAACATGATTGATCGTACCGTCCTTGCCTGCCGCATCCCGTCCTTGCAGACAAATCAATAGCGAGCGCTTGTCTTCGGCATACATGAGATGCTGCAACTCACCGAGTTTTTGCGAATAGGCTTCGATCTCAGGAAGCGCATGGCTGTGACTTTCATGCTTGTCCTTGAAATCCGGATCAACCTTGCCGAGGTCAATCTTGCTACCCGGCTTGACGCGAAACTTGTCGAAATAATCCGTCATGAACTCAGCCTCTTTGTGTCACTGTCCCTTTCAAACGGTCACCAACGAAAAATGGAGATCAAGCTGGATTGACCCAGCACAGAAGCGCCATTTTCGCCAGATCGAGTACGAAAATCCAGATCAGCATATAGATCCAGACCATCGCGATAATCGACCACGGTAATGGTGTTACGAACCAGCCAAACCCGCATAACAGGACCGCCAGAATCTGTGTTCCCAACACTGCCAAAAGCAGTGGCCGGGCCGGCCATGGCGGACTGAAGAAAAATCCGCGCGACCGAACCACAAACAATAGCAGATGGCCTCCAGCAACCAGTTGCAGGAATAGTGCCGTCTGAATCTGATCCTTTGTGAGAGAAATCCAGGATTGCCAATCCGGATTGCTGATCCATTCCATTCCGATCAGCAGCAATCCAAAACTCTGTGCCACCGACAACAAGCCCAACACGCTTGAGGTTATCAATATGTGCCGCATATTCCAGCGCACCGGAGCCTTGGGCAATACCGTATTGTCATAGGCAATGGCCATTATCGGAACATCGTCCAATAGAGCCAGCATGATGATCATGACAGGCGTCAGCGGAGAAAAACCGAAAAGGATGGTTGCGAGGACGACGACGAACATGATGTCGAGCGTCATCGCCACCCGATAGATGATGTAATTGACAATGCGCTCGAAAATCCGTCTGGCATCATTGATCGCATCAATAATGGTAGAAAGCCCTGGCGCTGTAAGGATCAGCGCTGCCGCAGCACGGGCCGCATCGGTTGCTCCGCTGACTGCGATTCCGCAATCTGCCTGTTTGAGCGCGGGCGCATCATTTACGCCATCACCGGTCATCGCAACGATATGACCGCGATCCTGCAACGCCTTGACGATTCCGTATTTATGTTCAGGAAATACGCGCGCGAAACCGTCTGCCTTCTCGACGGCTTCAGTTACCTGTTCCGGCAGATGACTGACATCCATGTTTTTTGAAAAGAAATCAGAAGCGGCCTGCAAATGGGTTCCCATGCCAAGTTGCCCGGCGATCTCGCTACCAATAGCCACGTCATCACCGGTGACCATCTTCACCTGGATACCGTGTTGCATTGCCTGCAGAATAGTCTGTTTTGAATCATCGCGGGGCGGATCAAGCATCGACAGTATGCCCAGGAACTGCCAGTTCTTGCCATCACTGCCCGATTTTGCGACCGCAAGTGCCCGCATGCCTTTTGCCGCGAGATCAGCTACCGCCTTGTCGGCCTTGGTCTTGTTGGCACCCTTCAACGAACACAGATCAATGATGACTTGTGGCGCACCCTTTGAATATCTGCTGACCTTTCCGCTTTTATCCTCTTCCTGTGATTCCGTACGTTTAGAAACAGGGTCAAACGGCACGAAATTTACCTGCTTGAACCCGTTCAGAACAGATTTGTCCTTGAGGCCCTGCAGCACAGCCTGGTCAATAGGATCGTCACTGTCCCTTTCGCAGGCAAGGGAAGCAGCAAGCACCAATTGCTCTGCATTGGTCTTTCCAAACAGAATCGGCTCGCCGAGGCTCAATTGGTTCTTGGTCAATGTTCCGGTCTTGTCGGAACAAAGAATATCGACACCGGCAAGCTCTTCGATTGCCTCAAGACGAGACACAATCGCTTTCTTCTTCGAAAGCTCCATGGCACCCAGCGCGTTGGTGACTGTCATCACGGTAGGCATTGCAACCGGGACCGAAGCAACCAGCAGCGCCAGCACCATTCGCAAGATGTCGGCCAGTGCTGACCAGTGCCACGGATGGGTAAGGACGATATCCCGATATAACTCTACGCCAACCAAAACAAATGCAAGGATGAGCGATAGAACAATCAGGAAATCGCCGATATGGGTAACAGCCTTTTGCGAATTGGAAGCACCCTGCCCTGCTCCGGCGACTAGACCCGCGGTACGGCCAAAGAATGTGTCATTACCCGTGCCGATGACGACGGCGGTCATCATCCCTTTCTTGGCAATGCTCCCGGAATAGCCTACATCCCCGCTTTCCTTGGTAACCGGAAGGGATTCGCCCGTCAGTGCCGCCTGATCGATGCTGATATATTCACCATCGATGAACCGGACGTCAGCGGGCACCACATCACCCAGCTTGATCCGGACAACATCGCCCGGCACAATTTCTGCTGCATCAATTGCCGCAAACTTTCCGTCCCGCTCGGCCTCCGCCTTCGGTGCCATGCCCTTCTTCAGGGCGGCGAGTGCATCGGCAGCCTTTCGCTCCTGCCAAAATCCCGAGACGGCATTGTAGATGAGCAGGACCATGATGATGGAAAAATCAGCCCAGTGCCCGATCAGCGCCGATAAAAGCGCTGCTATCTCGATCATCCAGGGGATCGGGCCCCAGAAATATTTCAGGAATTTCTGCAGATTGCTGAGCTGCTTTTCGGCCAGCTCGTTTCGCCCGTATTTTTCAAGACGGGTTTTTGCTTCGCTGGAAGTCAAACCGTTTTTAGAACTACCCAATTGTTTGAATACTTGCGGGAGACCGGCTTTTTCCAGCACATCTCCTGAATCTTGATGCGACGATTTGGGTGTATCGTTCATACGCAACTCTTGTCCGCCAATTCGGCAATCGGATTAAAACGGCCCCAAGGAGATAAGACTATAGGAATGAGATTTCCGCAACAAGAAAACAGAAAATGCGTAGTAGTTCCGGCACCTATACATTTCTGAATAATGCAACAGACCAAAAAACACCCAACAAAATTCGTTGGAACAACTTGTCTCAATTACCCCTGATAACCCACCGCCGCAACAAGTCGTCTGTTTGCGCGCAGGGTGTAAGTTTTAAATCCCGCGACATGAATGGGCCCGCAGTTCGGCTGTTTGCTCCCGCCGACACACATTGTGTTTCATCGCTAGCGAGACGTATTTGTCCTGAAGACTCATCAAACAGGAATTGTTGTTTCGGTTCCTCTGACAGGCAATCCTTCAAACCAAATGGAACGGCTTCATTGTCAGGAGCGCTTAACGTCATGCACTTTCCATCAAATTCAACCGAGCGGATTTGCCGGGACTGAATGTCAAATGAAAATTGCACATCCCCTCCCCTCGGCTTGCAGGAATGAACCTGCAATTGTTCGGAGAAGCCACGTCCCAAGGTATCAATGCACCATCCAAGCTGATCTTTTTCATCAAGATTGTCAGCCAGGAAAATAACAGGCGAAGGTGTGCGGATATCAGGGGGTTCGGCGTGGGCAACCGGAACCATGACCGGCAAACAACAGGCGGTCACAACCATATGAAATTTCTTCATTCCATGTCTCATCTTGTTCGTGCCTTCACGCTGGTCGTTTGTCTTGCTGAGTAAAAACTACAGATTTACGACGGGCAGTAAACCTGTCAGGCCACCTGCTCCAGCACATTTTTTACCGCAATCTGGAAAATCCGGCGTACTGGCAACTCTACTTCCTCCGGCCGGGTCATCAGGCCAACCGGGCCCTCGGTAATACTGGTTTCCACCGGGAGCTTTTGTAGCCGCCCGTCGGCAATCTCATTGGCTGCCACGCCGCCTGAGATAATCCAGATCGCATCGCTATTGCGAGTATAGACCCTGCCAAACGCGCCAGACACGGTTTCCAGGCGGTTTGGAATTTCACCAACTCCATTTGCAATCAAAAATCGCTCAACCAACGGCCGGATGGCAGATCCCACAGGAGGACAGATTACCTGCCAGTCGGCAATTCGCTGAATATCAAACCCTTCCAGCAGTGGATGACCGGTTCTGACAACAAGCTCGACCTGCTCGGTATAAAGCTGCGTGAAGCTTATACCCTGCATTGTATCAGGCTGCCCCAGCCGCCCAATCACCAGGTCGAGCTCTCCCAGGCGCAAACGGTCAATCAGATAGGCATGGGGACCATCAACAATTCGAAGAACCGAATTCGGTGCCAACTCCGTAAACTCTGCAACGACCGGTGGCATTAGCCATGCCGCTACGCTTGGAAGGGAACCAATTGTCAGGACTTCCTTCTTTTGCGCTCCCGCCCTTTCAACACCATCCAGTCCCTGTTGCAGGCTGGCTAGTGATATTTGCGCAAAATGCAGGAATATCTCGCCCTCCCTGGTTAGCGAGACACCCGATCTGCTGCGCGTCATCAAACTCGAGCCGACAATATCCTCAAGCTCCTTCAGGGTTTTGGAAATCGCGGGTTGAGTCAGATAGAGTTTTTGCGCCGCACTTTTCAGGCTTCGCTCACGGGCTATTTCCACAAACGACTGGATGTGCCGGAACTTGATGCGCCGATTCATATTTACTTACCTTTTTTGATAACTATCGCATAGTATTTCTCATTTTACATCCTGGAAATGATCATTCATTCTGTATCCGGGAGGAGACAAGTATGAGAACGCAACTTGTCATAATTGGTGGGGGACCATCCGGCCTGTTGCTGAGCCAGTTACTGCACAAAGCCGGCATCGATACGATTGTGCTTGAGCGCAAGACCCGCGAATATGTGCTGAGCCGTATCCGTGCCGGAATTCTCGAAACAGGATTTGTCGAACTGATGCGTCAGGCAGGTGTTGCCGAGCGAATGGACGCCGAGTGCTTTGTCCATGACGGCACACTGATTTCCTATGACAATGAAATGTTCGGCATCAACTTCGTTGAGCATACCGGTACACCGGTCGTCGTCTATGGCCAGACCGAGGTGACACGCGACCTCTACGATGCTCGCGAGGCCATGGGCGGTAAACTTGTATTTAATGTCGAAGACGTCGAGATAGGCAATGCAGATTCCAACGCGCCATATGTCACCTATTCAGTTGATGGAACTGAACATCGTATCGATTGCGAATTCGTCGCCGGTTGTGATGGGTTCCACGGCGTCAGTCGCCAGTCGATCCCGCTGACGATCCGCAAGGAATATGAAAAGGTTTATCCATTTGGTTGGCTGGGAGTCTTATCGGAAACTCCACCTATCAATGATGAATTGATCTATGCAAACTCGGAGCGTGGGTTTGCACTTTGCTCGATGCGAAATGCAAATCTTAGCCGTTATTACATTCAGTGTTCGCTGTCAGACAGTGTTGACGACTGGAGCGACCAGATGTTCTGGGATGAACTCAAACGGCGCATACCCGATGAAGAGGCAGACAAGCTGGTCACTGGTCCTTCAATCGAAAAATCCATTGCACCTTTAAGATCGTTTGTGACCGAACCAATGCGATGGGGGCGGTTATTCCTTTGCGGGGATGCTGCCCATATAGTTCCCCCGACGGGAGCCAAGGGGCTCAACACCGCGGCTTCCGATATCTATTATCTCTATCATGGGCTTGTTCAGTATTTCACGGACGGTGACAGCAGCGGATTGGACAACTACTCGCAAAAGGCACTTTCCCGAATCTGGAAAGCCGAGAGATTTAGCTGGTGGATGACGAACCTCCTGCATCGTTTTCCCGAGCAGACCGAATTTGATCTCAAAATGCAGAGGGCTGATCTGGAATTCCTGCGCGAAAATCAGACCGCACAATCCGTCCTTGCACAAAACTATGTGGGGCTGCCTTACTGATGCGGATCGCCAAGCTAAAAGATGTTGACCTGCCCTGGCACGAGGATGGAAATTCCGGCGGTTTTCCGATCATCTTTGCGAACTCGCTGGGGACTGACTTAAGGCTCTGGGACGACGTCATTCCGGCATTGGCTGATCAATTCCGTATCATCCGGTTTGACAAGCGCGGCCACGGATTGTCATCCACTCCACCCGGCCCCTACTCTATGGATGACCTCACCGATGATGTGGAGCAATTGCTCGATCATCTGGAAATTTCATCCTGCTTTTTTGTCGGCGTCTCCATCGGCGGCATGATCGGTCGAAACCTGGCAGCCCGCCGGCCGGATTTGATCAAGGCGATGGTTCTCTCAAATACAGCGCCAGTTATGGGCAATGCCGAAATGTGGAATGACCGGGTTGCCGCCATCCGGCAGGGCGGAATGGAATCCATAGCCGGAACTATACTGGATCGCTGGTTCAGCACTGAATTCAGGAAACGGCAAGAGGCTGACGCTTGGCAAAACATGCTGGCCCGTACCCCACAGGAAGGTTACATCGGGTGCTGTCAGGCGATCGCGGAAACAGACCTTACAAGCAGCACGGCGAAATTGAGCCTGCCCGTTTTGGTGGTAGCAGGCTCTGAAGATCAGGCGAGCCCACCCGACACAGTTTACAAACTCACCGAGATCATTACCGGTGCAGAATATCAGCTACTTGGTTCCGTGGGGCATTTGCCTTGTGTCGAGGCGCCGGAAACTTTTTCGCGGCTATTGTTGGAATTTATCAGGGACAAGGCAAATGTCTGATCGCTATACCAAGGGCATGAAAATTCGCAGGAAAGTGCTTGGCGACAAGCATGTGGATAAGGCCGAGGCGAATAAAGATGATTTCGATATTCCGTTCCAGACGTTGATTACTGAATCTGCCTGGGGAAATGTTTGGGCAGGAGAGGGAATAAGCCTTCGCGAGCGCTCAATGCTGACCCTGGCACTGCTGGCAGCAACAGGGAACTTCGAAGAAATTCCAATGCATATCCGCGCTACAGCAAATACCGGCGCAAGCAAGCAGGATGTTCTTGAGGCGTTTCAGCACGTTGCGATTTATGCCGGTGTTCCCAGGGCAAATCACGCAATCAAACTTGCCCGGCAAACCTATGCTGAAATGGAAGAAGACAAATAATGACCGGAAGATTCCAGAAAATGGAGGATCTTGAGCGATGACCTATCAAGGTGAATTCTATCAACGCGACAGGGAGTGGCACCCGCCAAGCCTGACACGGGACTACAAGACCAGCGTTTCCCGGTCCCCACAATATTCGTTGATCTCCCTGCAGGGATCGCCTTCCGAAATCACTGGCCCGGTATTTGGTCATGACGACATCGACCCCCTCGACAGGGACATGATCTACAATTATGCACAGCCCGGAGAGAGCGCAATTGGAGAACGGATCATTCTTCATGGCCGGGTGCTTGACGAAAATGGCCGCCCGGTTCCAAATACGCTGGTGGAGGCATGGCAGGCCAATGCAGGCGGAAGATACCGGCACAAGATGGACACCTATCTTGCGCCAATTGATCCGAATTTCGGTGGATGCGGACGGACGATTACCGATGAAAACGGCTACTACTACTTCCGCACGGTAAAGCCCGGAGCCTACCCATGGCGCAACTGGGTGAACAATTGGCGCCCGGCCCATATTCACCTGTCCATTTTCGGTACCGGCTTTGCACAACGGCTTATCACCCAGTGTTATTTCGAAGGTGATCCGCTGATCAGGAAATGCCCGATCGTCCATACCATTCCGGATCCGGACGCCATCGAGCAATTAATCTCGAAACTTGATCTCAACGCAACCATTCCGCTCGACACAATCGCCTACAAATTCGACATTGTGTTGCGCGGACGCCGTTCGACCTTGTTCGAAAACCGTCTGGAGGGAAATTGATGCCCCAGGAACTGAACTATCTGAAGGAAACTCCATCCCAGACTGCAGGACCCTATGTCCATATTGGCCTTGCGCCCGGAGCAGCAGGCTTTGACATCTACAAACACGAACTTGGCTGGGACATTGCAGGCCCCGACGCCAAAGGTGAGCGTATCCGGGTTGAAGGCGTCGTCATTGATGGCATGGGTTCACCCATCAAGGATGTATTGCTGGAAGCCTGGCAAGCCAATTCGGAAGGGGTCTATGCCCATCCCGAGGATGGCCGAAAGGTCGAAAAAGGATTTCGCGGTTGGGGCCGGGTCATTACTGATTTCGACACGGGCGAATGGGGTTTTGAAACGGTCAAGCCCGGAGCAAGCCCTGCCCGTAACGGCAAACCGGCTGCGCCACATATCAATCTATGGATAGTCGCCCGCGGTATAAATATCGGCCTTAATACAAGAATGTATTTTGATGACGAGTCTGAAGCCAACGCCAATGATGCTGTTTTGAATCTGATCGAATGGGAACGCCGTCGCTCAACCCTGATTGCAAAACGCAGTGAACGGGATGGCAAGGCGGTCTATCGTTTTGAAATCAAGCTTCAGGGCGATGATGAAACAGTGTTTTTTGATATTTAGTGTCAGGACCCATTTACTTATGACTTGGGAAAGAAATGTCGACTGACCCGTTCTCTCATATCTGGCTAAGCGGCCTGTTCTCGGATGATGAACTGGCAGAATGTTTGAGTGCAGCCAATAGCCTGCAACACATGCTGGCCGTCGAGTCTGCTTATGCGCGGGCATTAGGCAAGTCCGGTGTCGTTGAGAGCCAATTGGCAGAAGAGGCTGCAGGTAAAATCGAAGCTGCAACTCCTGACATCACGGTCCTGAAAGAAGGAACAGGCCGGGACGGTGTCGTTGTTCCTTCGCTGGTAGCTGAATTGAAAGCCACCATTCCAAATGAATTTCATTCCGCCATTCACAGCGGAATGACGTCTCAGGACATCATCGATACGTCTCTGGTTCTTACGCTGAAACAGGTTTGCACAATCTTGTCCTTGCGTCTGGTAACGCTCTCAAATGCGCTGGACACGCTCAGTCAAAAGTTTGGCGAACGGCAAATGCAGGGCCGCACGAGAATGCAGGCCGCACAACCAATCACCGTCGCAGATCGGATCCGAACCTGGAATGAGCCTCTTGCCAGTCATCTGGATAGGCTGAAAGAACTTTCGCCCAGACTATTGGTGATACAACTGGGTGGCGCTGTGGGCGACCGCGCCGCATTGAAATACAAGGCAGCAGAAATCTCCAGCTTGATGGCCGATCAACTGAACATCGGAAATTCACAGAGTAGCTGGCATACCAAACGCGACAATATTGTTGAATTTGCCGGCTGGCTTTCGCTAGTGGCCGGAACGTTGGGGAAAATGGGGCAGGACATTGTCCTCATGGCGCAACAGGGCGTCGATGAAATCGTGCTGGAAACCGGTGGGCAATCATCGGCCATGCCACACAAACGCAATCCGATATCGGCCGAACTTCTGGCCACATTGGCACGGTTCAATGCGACCCAGATATCCGGCATGCATCAGGCAATGGTTCACGAACAGGAGCGTTCAGGCGCGGCCTGGACACTTGAATGGATGATTCTGCCGCAGATGATCATGACCACCGGATGCGCGTTGAATACTGCGATCAAACTTGCCGAATCCATTTCGGATATCGGCGCAGATATGAAATGAATCAGATTTTCGAGCGGTACGAACCGGCGGGACTCCTCACTCCGGGTATATTACTTTCCAATCATTCTTCATGCTGACAATGGTCCAGCCGCGGTCCGGTCCCTCATCAAGTCCCCGATCCAGCCTTCCGATGTGGGAATCCCGGTCATAGGCAAATTCCCGCTCTGCATCGTCATGATGAACAATCATTCCAAAGCGGCGCCCGGGACCGGATGTCGTCCATTCAAGCATCTGAAAATCGCCATCGGAATTACCAAAAGCAGCAATCGGACGTTTTCCGATGAACTTGTGAATCCCGATCGGCTTGCCTTCCTTGTCATCGACAAAATCAATCTCTGGCTTGCGCACGATCACGGGAACACCATCACGCACTTCATACTCTGTCTTGATGGATGACCCGACAACGTTCTCCGGCGGAATACCGTAAATCTTCTCGGTCCATGGACGCATGAATTCGATCCCGCCACCCGAAACAATATAGATCTTGAAATCATTGTCCCGCAGATAGTCGATGACCTCCAGCATGGGCTGATAAACGACCGAGGTGTAGGGCTTGTTAAGCGTTGGATGTTTCGCTGTTTCAATCCATTCCTTGGTCACTGCAGTAAACTCTTCGGCTGTCATTCCGGTATGGGAAGCAGCAAGGATTTTTACCAGCCCTTCCTTGCCTGACGCGATTACCCCTTTCATGTCACCAGCAATAACCGATTTGAATGGCTCTGTTTGCTTCCATTCGGGATGGTCGGGCGCCATTGCCTTGATG
>JBPCWJ010000482.1:0-7491 GCA_051009635.1 Rhizobiaceae bacterium | reverse complement strand
TCGCAAAAAATGCGTCTCCGGGCTGCAAAGTCCTGGTGTCAATCGACAGCCCATCTACCCCTTCAGGCATGTCACCCACCGGTCTCGCGCCAATTGCAGCGATCATGTCTTCAACCGTCCAGAGCATGGTCACTCCCTGCAGTCTCATAGTGCAGTTTTTCCAGTACCTGACGGGCTACATCATGGTCTGAAAATGGCAATACACGCTCGCCAACAATCTGCCCTTCTTCGTGGCCCTTTCCCGCGATAACCAGCGCATCACCTTTGGAAAGGAGGCTGATACCAGCATCAATAGCCTCTTTCCGATCTCCAATTTCCATCGCATCCGGGCATGCAGCCATGATTGAAGCCCGGATCTTGGTGGCATCCTCGGTGCGAGGATTGTCGTCCGTCACAATGGCTATGTCAGCCAACCTGCAAGCTATCTCACCCATAATAGGCCGTTTACCCGGGTCACGGTCGCCCCCGCAGCCAAAGGCCACAACCAGCTTGCCGCTCGTGAACGGTCGTAGGGATTGCAGCACATTTTCCAGAGCTTCGGGCTTGTGGGCATAGTCCACATATACCGGAGCGCCCTCAATTGTCCGCCCTATCAACTCAAGCCTTCCTGGCGCACCCTCAAGATGTTCCAGCGACTTCATGACCGAACCCGGTTCGCTGCCCGTGGCAATTGCCATCCCGGCGGTAACAAGCGCGTTGGACATCTGGAAATCTCCGGCCAGCGGAAACTCTATCCTGTGAATTACTCCGTCTGACTGGATTTCGGCAACCTGGCGGAAGCGCTCATGTTCAACCCGTTTCAGCGCCAAAAAATCGCCTTGTCTACCGACGGTCAAAACATCCAACCCCGATTCATTGCAAACCGAAATGGTACGTTCTGACCACGGATCATCAGCAAAGATTACTGCAGGAGAACCTTTTGACAGGCGTTCGCGAAACAACAGCATTTTGGCTTCGAAATAAGATTCCGTATCGGGATGATAATCCAGGTGATCTCTTCCCAGATTTGTAAATGCACCCACGGAAAGCCGGACTCCATCAAGCCGGTGTTGATCGAGCCCGTGCGAAGATGCCTCTATGGCGCCGTGGGTAACACCGGACCGCGCAAGTTCATTCAGCAATTCATGCAGATGAACCGGATCGGGTGTCGTCAGACTTCCATAAATGTTGAGATTTTCCGAAACCACGCCCGTAGTTCCGATACTGGCAGCATTTTTTCCTTCATTCGCCCATATCTGACGCAGAAAGGCGGCGACTGAGGTCTTCCCCGCAGTACCGGTAACAGCGGCCATGATTTCCGGTTGCGCGGGATAAAACTGTGCAGCCAGTTTTGCCAATGCCTGTCGTGGTTCGTCGGCGCGAATAACCGGAACCGGCAATTTTCCTGTCTCCGCATCCCCAGAAACAAGAATAGCGACCGCCCCATTGGTGACTGCTTCACCTATGAATTTTACGCCATCCACTTGGGTTCCAGGCAATGCGGCAAACAGGAATCCGGGCTTTACCTGGCGGGAATCGGCGGTAATTCCACCGATATCAATATCGGAAGAATCCTTGTCCAGTTTGTATTCCCCGCCGACCAGCGTGCCCAAATCCATTAAATGCGTCTTTCTCACCGACACCGAATCACCATCCGGTTCCATGATTCTGATAACGCTACGGCCAGATAATGTACATTCAGCGATTAGCCATTAGCGGACCGGTCGCATCCCCAAAATCCGGTGAGATACCCAGCACCGGTGCAGACCTGCGAATTATTGAGGCGACCATTGGGGCTGCATTGCTGCCCGCTGTGGCACCGGATTTACCCTCCTCCGGCTTCGGTTCGTCAATGATCACCAACACTACATATTGCGGATTATCTATCGGAAATGCGGCAAGAAATGCATTAAAGCGCTTGTCGCTGGAATATCTTCCATTGACCACCTTTTCGGCAGTCCCGGTTTTTCCTCCGACGCGGTAGCCCTTGACCTCGGCCCGCCTCCCGGAACCTTCTTCGACATTAAGCCGCATCAGATATCGCATGGCATCACTTGTCTGCGGCTTTATCACCTGCCTGGCCAGCGCGTTTGCCTTCTCTTCAGTCCTGCTGAACAAGGTGGGCGGTATCAACTTGCCGCCATTAACCAGAGCAGCCGCTGCGACCGCTGTCTGTAACGGCGTGGTCGTCATGCCATGGCCATAGGAGATGGTGACAGAATTGATCTTTTTCCATTTGGCAGGTTCGACAGGTTTTGCCACTTCCGGCAATTCAATATCCGAGCGTGACAGCAAACCCATGCGCTGGAGGAAGCTCCTATGTTCCGCAATGCTTTGCGTATCGGCCATTTTGGCCGTTCCGATATTGGAAGAATAGATAAATACCTCAGGAACAGACAGAACACGGCGTTTCCCGTGGAAATCATTGATCGTAAAGCCTGCAATCCGGATCGGCTTGGTTGCGTCAAACTCGTCCGACAAGCTGACCCGGCCGCTATCAAGCGCCATTGCAGTAGTGAAGGTCTTGAACGTTGAACCCATCTCGAACAGACCGGCGGAAATCCGGTTCAACCGGTCCTTTTCCAAAGCCTGAACCGGCACATTAGGGTCATAATCCGGCAGGGAAGCCATCGCCACGACCTCACCGGTATTTACATTGAGCACTATCGCGCCGGCAGCAATCGCCTTGTAGCGCTCCATGCCCTTGGCGAGTTCATCACGCACGAAATACTGCACCCGCAAATCCGTGGCCAAAGCCACCGGCTCGATGCGGTTCTTGCCCATCAGCCCTGCATTTCGCAGGTCTTTCAATCCGCGATCGTCGATAAACTTCTCAATACCGGCAATTCCGGCATTGTCGACATTGACATGCCCTACAATATGAGAGGCGATTGAACCCTTGGGATAGAAGCGGTGGGTCTCGCGCCGGAAACCTATCCCTGGTATGCCAAGCGCCAGGATCTGGCTTTGCTGTGAGGGCGTCAGCTCACGCTTCAACCAGACGAAACCGGCTTTCGAAGCAAGCTTCTTGTAGACCTGTTTCAAATTGAGGTCTGGTAACACGCCTGATATCAGTTCCAACGCCTCATCGGCATCGACAATACGCCGAGGCTCGGCATAGAGCGAAGCCGTATTGATGTCAGTTGCAAGTACTTCCCCGTTTCGGTCGATAAGGTCCGGGCGTCTTGCAGTGATTGCGGTGTCAGCCAAAATCCTGCTGACCGAATGGTCCGGCTCCAGAAAACCGAAAAACATCAGACGTGCAGCAATTATTGAATAACAGATTGCAACCGCGATGATCGCAAGCGTAACCCGCGATCGTGCGCGCAGAACAGCAGTCTTGCCCATGCCGTCAAACCGTAATTGGCTGGCAATATATCCCTCGCGGATCTTTTCGGCAGATACATTTTCACGGCTGACATTCTGGTTCATGTCACGACCTCCGTGACAATCCCGCAGTCAATGACCACCTTCGATATTTGCCGCCCGCCACTCATCATTGGTCTATCCCACCGGTAATGGTATTGGTATCCGGTTTACCCATCATGGCTTCTTCCAGGGTGCGCGGAGCAATTTCCGGCGGTCTCATTGGCAATTCGTCAAAGGTCATGATCCTGGTTGGATCGGCAGGCGCCAGTTTCAGGTCTTCACTGTGCCGTTCCACAAGCTTGTCCAGACGGTCAGGGCTGGTGAGCAGGCTCCAATCTGCGCGCAGCAGATCGATTGCCTCCCGCTCTGCTTCAATCTGCGCTTCCAGCTCGGCTACCCGTGCCAGTGCCCGTTCGGATTCATTCTTGACCTTGAAGGTCCAGGTTACCCCCACCATCAAGGCTCCAACCATGATTATGTCGATGGTCCTGAAAATCATTATGCGGCACCCCGATTTGCAAAATCATCAAGCGTAGCCAGCCTGGGCAACCCAAAGATTGAATTATCACCTTCTCTTGCTTCGGCAGCAGTACGGATCGCATAGCGAAGCTTGGCCGATCTCGAGCGCGGATTTTCGGCAATTTCACCCTCGCTTGCAGTAATCGCGCCGCGCTTTTCAATCTTAAATGTCTGCGCCTTTTGCTCCGCCGGTGGTAGATGCCGGGAGACAGAAGCCTGACTGGTTCGATCAGCAAAAAACCGTTTCACAATCCGGTCTTCCAGCGAGTGAAACGTAACGACAACAGGCCTGCCACCAGCCACCAGGATCCGCTCGGCGGCATGGAGAGCCTCAGCCAATTGGTCCAGCTCACGATTGACGAAAATTCTTAGCGCCTGAAACGTACGCGTCGCTGGATGAATACGGTCGCCAGCCTTTCGGCCAAGAACGGCCTCCACGACACCGGCGAGCTCAAGCGTCCGCGTGAAAGGTTCGCTTTGCCGCCGTCTCGTAATCGCTCCGGAAATTCTGGAAGCCTGACGCTCCTCACCAAGAATACCGATGATCCGGGTTAAATCAGCCTGCTTTGCATTATTGACCACATCGGCCGCACTTGGCCCATCCTGTTCCATGCGCATGTCGAGCGGGCCATCCTTGGCAAACGAAAATCCCCGCTCGGCCTCATCGATCTGCATCGATGAAACACCGATATCGAGAACAACTCCGTCAACCATAGAGAGACCATTGTCGCGGGCAATTTGTTCGATCTCGCTGAAACGTCCGGTAACGAGCTTCAGCCGGTCGCCATATTCCTTGACGAGCGCCTGACCTGACGCAATCGCTGAGGGATCGCGGTCAATGGCCAGCACATTTGCACCTTCATCAAGGATAGCCCTCGAATAACCGCCAGCGCCAAAAGTACCATCGACAATCGTGCTACCCTGCCCCGGCTGCAACGCCAGCAGAACCTCGTTGAGCATCACCGGAATGTGACGGACCGGTCCGCCAGCAGACATATCGTTTGAAGAAACGGATGTGCCGCGGCCCGTCATGGATCTGCCCTTCTGCCGGCAAGCGCCGGGGCACCGGAAGCAGAACCGAGATTACGCCGCAACTGCCGAACCTTGGCGCGAGCCTCGGTGCGGTAGCTGGCATATCTGCCCGGTTCCCATAACCAGAAAAATAAACCGCGCCCCTCGAACAAAACCTTGTCGGTAATGCCCGTATGTTCGCGGATACGATCGTCGAGAGGGATACGCCCCTCACTATCAATCTTTACGTAAAGCGCATCACCCAGAAGATGAAACGCCCAGATTTCATACTCTTCTGAAAGCGGGTCAATCTCGGCCAGGCGCTTCTCATACCACTCGGTCATGGAAGGCCCGCCAACCTCTGCAACCGGGTGATCTACGGAAAACATTACATGCAGCAAGTTCTGCCCGCCCAGGACCGAGCGGAAGTGCGCAGGGATCGAAACGCGCCCTTTCTTGTCGACATTATTGATCGTGCTCGAAGCAAACCGATCCATAGTCCCCTGATTTCCCGCATTAAAAACAATAGATATGGGATATCATGGGAAAATATGGGGGTCAATGGGATATACTGGGTCAAGGGGGGTTAAACGACAATGATTACGGCTCCTTAGGCGTGTTTTTTCAGTTAACGGGGGTGTGGATGACCGCCCATTAGTGAGATTTTGATGAAGTTTTTGGGAAAGTGGGGTTTTTCAGCGCCGCATCAGGTGGGTTGGGGTGGATTAGTTTAAATTGCTACGGTTGGGCCGAAAGAAAAAAGCTGACAAACTTTGATTGAAAGAAATTTAGTAAATTATTCATCAACAATCGATGTCCGGATTAGGCAACCAGTCAGACAATGCTACAGAAAAATCTGAATTGGTGAATACATTATCCTCTGCGAAATACTTTGCCTTGTTCTCTGTCCATTTTTTGGTTGCTACAATGCATTCTTTACTTGAAGTCAATGCGCAGATTCTTGCAAGTGTTCCCAAATTTGTTGAAACTTGTTTGGTTAGGGCATGCTCAATTTGGAATTTTAGTTTGGGCGATAGATTGCCCAATGAGCTTCTAAGCTCGTCAAATTGCCTTTGCAATTCTAGAAATTGATTAGCATTCTTATCTACTATAACAGCGGGACTAGGATTTGATATAAATCTGTCAAGGCTCCGTACGAATTCAGGGATTGTTTTTTCTGACATACTGGAGTTCCGTGGAGGCATCACCTTGGACCAAGTTCCTCTGTGATACTCCTCACGTTCCGGACGCCATCCCCTGTTTGGCTGCCCCAAATTTTGGCCGACATTCTTTTTTGATTTAGTTATGTAGTGGTATCTGGAGTATTTTGCACTTCCGAGTTCCTCAAAAAATTTTGCACACCGGGCTCTAAATAAGTCGTCAGCTTCACTCTGCTCTCGTGATGTCTGTTCAGATCGAAGTATTTCCGTCTGCTGTCCAATGAACTCAGCCTGTTTTCGTGATTCAGCCATTGTAGCTCGCATTACTTTTCGCTGCTCTTTGAGCTCCTCTCTCGTGAGGGATAATTCCTCACGCTGGGCAGCCAACTCCATGGATTGCAGAAAAACTGCAACCATCAGCCAGATAAATGCTAGCGTTGCAAATATTCCGGCAAGAAAATCGCCAATTTCATTCGGCGGCCTACAATCTAGATAGCGTTTTGTCCAACCAGAATCCGCTGGCAAATCTGGGCATTGTGCGGACCAGAACAGGACGATCAATACCGCTGTGAACAACCAAATTGCTGTAACAACAAATGCACCGCCAATAATTCGTTTGTTTCGGTTACTTCTCATTTGTTCAGATAGTATTCACCTCCCAGCATGGTTGATTATCCCCACACCCCTCAAAAACTGAGGCAACCGGCCTGAATGTGCCAGCCAACTGTCAGGTAGAAGGCACCGCCCAGAATTACGGCAAGCACGGCAATTTCGACGAAGACGCGCGGCCAGGTCAGTTCCGGCTTGCCCGCTTCATCTGATTGTTCATGGCCCGTTGTCATTCGCCATCCTCACAAATCCAAAAACAAATCTTTACCCCTGCCGCACGATCAAAATTCATACCCGGCGGCTGCCGACCTTGTAGGCTTCCTTGGCCAGATCCAGCGCCTGGTCTGCGGGTGAACGGGTCTTGGCGAATTCGATTTTCTCCGGCCCGAACGTATCAACCAGTTGGTCGAAACTGACCTGAAGATCATCCGGCCACATCAACATCAGCGCGTCGGCCCGGGAATCATTGAAAGCAGCCATCCGCTGATTATAGCGGTAGAGCGAAATGAAAATGCTGACCAGAAAAAGCAGGAGCAGCAGCACACCAATCCGGGTGGAGAAAGTCGTCAGATTGAACTCCCCGGTCAGGAATTTCAAATTCTCGACATTGCTATCAGCGCTCAGATTTTCAAGCGCGGACTTGTCATTTTCCAGCTTGATCTGTTCGCTCTCCAGCGCATCCAGCGAGGATATCCAGCGATTGGCATCTGACGTTTCTTCCGAACCATTTACCGAAAGGGCTTGTCGAAATTCCGAACGGTTGTTTGCTGCGGCAATGCTCTCCGGCCATTTCAGGTCAAACTTTACGATTACGCCATCATCACCGACCGCCCAGCCACTATTT
>JBPCWJ010000481.1:0-3806 GCA_051009635.1 Rhizobiaceae bacterium | reverse complement strand
ATATTCTGGTGTGCATAGGTCATGAATTTTTGCCAGGTCATTGCCGGCACAGAACCGCCGGTCATGCGATTGGTCGATGTGTAATCATCGTTGCCATACCAGACCGCAGCAACATAATTACCGGTATAGCCAACAAACCATGCATCACGATAGGCTGATGTTGTTCCGGTTTTCCCGGCAGCACGAATCCCTTCCAGTGCAGCTCGCCTGGCAGTGCCCCATTCCGGTATCTGCACCATCATGCGATTCATCGAAGCTACCGTGCGCTCTTCCAGCACTCTGACAGGCTCCGTTTTGTCCTCGCGATAATCATACAGGACATTGCCCTGAATATCTGAAATCAACGTAATGGCATGTGCATCCAGCTTGTAACCAGAATTCATGAAGGTGCCATAACCCCTCGCCATTTCGAGAACTGTCAATCCATTTGAGCCAAGGACCATAGGCGGATTTAGCACCAACGGAGAGGTAACACCCATCTTGCGGGCGGTTTCCTCGATTCTCTTGCCGCCCAGCGGTTGCAGCCCGTCCCTGCCAAGATATAATTTTGCAGGCACAGTATTGTAGGATTTCACTAACGCACGGGTAAAATCCATCCTTCCGGCAAACCCACCGGAATAGTTTCGGGGTGACCATTTGCCTGTACTGACTGGCCCGTCAGTGACCCTTGTATTTTCATCATAACCAAAGTTTTCAATAGCCGATGCATATACAAAGGGTTTGAAAGAAGATCCTGGCTGCCTTCTGGACGATATCGCCCGATTGAATTGGCTGGTTCCGTAATCCACACCGCCGACAAGCGCACGAACCGCACCTTCATGGTCAATTACGACCATGGCGCCTTCATTTGCCCTGTATCGTTTTCCAAATTGGCGAAGGTTGGACAGTATTGCCTCGTCAGCAGCCTTCTGCAGATCGAGGTCAACTGTCGTTTTTGCAACGAACGAACGGGTAGGCAACCTTGCTGCAAGGCGTTTGATTTCCTCAAACGCATAATCCATGAAGTAGTTTGGTCCCTCGGTATCAGAACGCTCCACAATTTTTGCAGGATTACGCCTTGCATTGATGACCTGACCTTCTGACATGAAACCGGCCTGCACCATATTCGTCAGCACTTCATTGGCACGGGCCCTTGCAGCGGGAAGGTTTATGTGAGGCGCATATTTTGTCGGCGCCTTGTAAAGGCCAGCGAGCATGGCGGCTTCGGCCAGATTTATGTCTTTGACATCCTTGTCAAAATAATATTGGGCGGCTGCTGAAACACCGAAATTTCCGCCACCCATGTAGGCTCGATCAAGATATAGTTTCAGGATTTCCTTTTTGGGGACATTTACCTCGAGCCAAAGTGAAAGGAATGCTTCCTTGACCTTCCGCTCAATCGTTCGCTCATTGGTAAGGAAAAGGTTTTTGGCCAGCTGCTGGGTTATTGTTGATCCGCCCTGGACAACCGAGTTGGCCCTGACATTTTCCATCATTGCCCGGCTCAGGCCGATGAAGTCTATTCCCAAATGCTTGAAAAACCTGCGATCTTCGGTTGCCAGAACTGCCTTGATGAAATTATCGGGGAGTGTTTCGATCTCGTCGGAATCTGTTTGTCTGATACCGCGTCTGCCAATTTCCTTTCCATATCTATCCAGGAAAGTTACAGCGAAATCGGATGTAGTGCGCCAGTCCTTGCTGGTTTCATCAAATGCCGGTAGCGCCAAGGCCAGCAGGAGGATGCTGCCTGCCAGGCCGATGGTCAGGGATTCGTCCAAAATCTCGACGAGAAACTTCTTGAATCCGGTTACACGAAAACGGCGGAAGAAAATGGATATTGCTTCCCAGACATCCCCTGCCGTAGAAAACAGCCGAAAGAGCGTATCATCGAGCCACGAATCAAACCCCAATAGCCAGTTTTTGGCATTTCCCTTGCCGGAATTGTCAAATGGATCTCGCAATACCTGTTACCATCTAGTTGGGTGATTTGAACTTACATACAGCATATTGACTGAAGTTTGGAGATTTTTGCTTAACATGATGTATCAATTTCCCGCGACAACTCTTTTTCGAATCTTCCTCATACTGGATTGATGTGGGCATGCCGGAACCATTCTGGAAAACCAAGACGCTGGGCCAAATGTCACAAGGTGAATGGGAATCACTTTGCGATGGCTGCGGGCGATGTTGTCTGAACAAGCTTGAAGATTGGGATACCGGTCAAATCCATTGGACTAATGTCGCCTGCAGTCTGCTGGATTGTGAAACTTGTAGATGCATGGACTATGAAAACCGTCTCGAGATAGTTTCCGATTGTATTCAACTGGAACCCGGGAAAATGGACGAACTGACCTGGTTACCACCGACTTGCGCCTATCGGCTGGTTCACGAAGGCAAGGATTTGTTTGAATGGCATCATCTGGTTTCAGGTGATCCCGAAACCGTTCATGCAGCTGGAATCAGCGTGAGAGGGCGCACAATTTCCGAGACTGACATACAGGTTGAAGACTATGAAAATCACCTTGTAGCCTGGCCAGCCGAAAAAGTTTAAACTATAGGAATAAATTCCTTTACATCGAATCGGTAATCTGTTAGGTTTAGTCAAGATCGAAGAAGTGCGGCCGAAGACGGTCAGAAGCTCAACGGCCATTTCTGTATCATTGATCAACCAGGTTGCTGACCGGTCACCGGTTTCAGCCAAAATCCAGAGGACAACTGAATTGACTAAACCTGCCAACACAGCGGGAGATTTCGCTCGGCTTGATGAGGGTGGAAATCCGGGAATATCTGATATGGCCAGGCGGCTGGCGGTCATGTTGAACCGGCAGATTGAGTTGCTGGAGGCGGAGGCTGTTACGCATCAATTTGACGAAGAACACGTTAAAAATCTGTTGGCACTCGCCAAGACCGCGCAAGCGATGGAAGCACTGTGTAACAAGTCGTTGAGTTCTGAAAACGGGGACATTGATGAATACCGGGATATTCTGGAATTCCGCCGACAACTTGAGAAGAAAATTGACGCGCTTGGCGGGAGCGGGACTGACGAAGAAGCTCCTGGGTAGGCTTGAGAAACAGGAAATTGCCATACTCAACCTACGCGAATGGCCGGTTTTTGCCGGGTTGCCGCAACGTCCGCCTTTGTCAAATTGGCGAACCTGGTTGCTTCTCGGGGGGCGCGGTGCCGGAAAGACAAGGGCGGGTGCAGAATGGATCAAGGCAATCGTTGGTCGCGACAGACATTTCGTTGGCGACGCTGCTGGCCGGGTGGCCATAATTGGTGAAACATATGCAGACGCCCGGGCAGTCATGATTGAAGGTGAGTCAGGGTTGTTGAAACTTTATCCTCGTTCGGAACGTCCATCGTGGAACCCGTCCAGAAGGCAGTTGGCATGGCCCGATGGAACTATCGGACAAGTTTATTCTGCAAGCGACCCGGAAGGCTTGCGCGGCAGTCAATTTGGAGTGGCATGGCTGGATGAGTTGGCAAAATGGAGATACCTGGAAGAGACCTGGGACATGATGCAGTTTTGCTTGCGGTTGGGAAATGCGCCACGTTTGATGGCGACAACGACGCCTAAGCCACTTCCGCTTTTAAAGCGGATACTGGCCGATCCGGCTACAGCGGTCACACGGTCGGGAACAAAAGATAATGTTGCAAATCTGGCACCAGGTTTTCTGGAATATCTGACTTCCCGTTATGGTGGAACGAGGCTGGGAAGACAGGAACTTGAAGGGGAAATTATTGAGGACAGTGAAGACTCCCTTTGGCAACCAATACACATATCCGGTATCCGAACAATTGCAGGATCACGGTGAGCAGATTACAC
>JBPCWJ010000480.1:0-8166 GCA_051009635.1 Rhizobiaceae bacterium | reverse complement strand
GGTCAGCATTATTTATATTCCACCAGCGATGGCCGGTATTCCAGGTTAGACTTTCGAAATTTACGCAAGGGTAAACTGTGTTCCCGGTGTATAAGCGATGAAATTGGGGTTGCGATAGTCTGGCTTGCCATATTTGAGTGGAACTCGGGAAATTTCTTCCACAAAACCGCCTGCAGCCGCAAGAACTGCGTGACCGGCAGCAGTATCCCACTCCATGGTGGGGCCGAAACGCGGATAAAGGTCGGCTTCACCTGCTGCCAGCAAACAGAATTTTAGCGAAGAACCTGCATTGACTGTTCCGGCGACTTTATTAGCTTCGATAAACGCGCCGGTTTCCGGCGTCAGGTGAGAGCGGCTGGCAACGACATTCAAACCATCATTGTCGGGCTTGGACGGAACCAAGGCTGACAAATTATCAGAACCATCCTCAAATGCACCTTCAAACGCGCCAATATCGTTAGCCCCGGCAAATAACCGCCCTATCGCCGGAGCGCAAACTGCACCTGCTATCGGAACGCCATTTTCAATCAAGCCGACATTGATTGTGAATTCACCCCGTTCCGCCACGAATTCTTTGGTCCCGTCAATCGGATCAACCAGAAAGAACCGACCATTCGTGATGGGTAGCTTATGAGTGGTTACACGTTCTTCCGTAACAACAGGAATATCAGGAAACCTGTCTGCCAGTGCCTGGCACAGATATTCATCCACCGCCAGGTCGGCAGCGGTCAGCGGCGTCTCATCTTCCTTCGACAAGACTTCGGTAAGCCTGCAATGATGCTGCATCGCTATACGCCCGCCCCCAGCTACCATTTCGCTAAGCGCGATCAAAATTTCCTTCATCAATAATCCTTTCGCGATGCTCGAAGAAAACCTGAAACCAGATGGCCTTCAATAAATGAGCTTCCATGGCGGGGTTTTTTTAAACAAATTCCGCATTTTGTCAGGCAACTAAATGCCGCACCTGCAATAAAATTGGAGATATCGGGAGGTATTATAGAAAAGGCGCGGTATTTCAACCGCGCCTTCCTGAGATTCTCAACAGATATTACTGCTGGAATTCTATTTCAATTGATCGGTAATCTCGGCAGTCCAGGCGCCAGATGGTTCCTTCATGATGATTTTCTGATCAAGCAACGCCTTGGCGGTACGCTCATAGGCCGCCGGAATAAGCTTGGCATCCGGTTCGTCAATCAGCTTGGCCACTTCGCCCATCATGCGCTTCTGGTGGTTTTCGTCCTGACCGCCATTTTCCATGACGATTTCTGCAGCTTCTTCGGGGTTTGCAATCGCATACTCCCAACCCTTCATTGAAGCATCAACGAATTTGACCATTTTTTCCTTGAAGGCAGGATCTTTCAAATCATCTTCCATGACGTAGAGGCCGTCTTCAAGAAGGTCATTGCCCATTTCCGAATAGTTGAAAACGATCAAATCTTCAGGCTTGTAACCGGCATCGATCAACTGCCAATATTCATTATAGGTCATTACCGAGATACAATCGGCCTGCTTCTGGATCAGGGGCTGAACGTCAAAGCTCTGTTTTAGAACGGTAACGCCATCTTCGCCGCCATCGGTCGAAACGCCGATCTTGTTCATCCAGGCATAAAACGGATACTCATTGCCGAAGAACCAGACACCTAGCGTATGACCCTTGAAGTCTGCTTCGCTCTGGATCGGACCGTCCTTGGGGCAGACCAGCTGCATGCCGGCCTTTTTGAAAGGTTGGGCAATATTGACCAGTCCGACGCCTTTTTCACGCGCGGCAAGTGCGCCACCCATCCAGTCCACAATGACATCAGCGCCGCCACCGGCAATAATCTGCTCGGGCGCAATGTCCGGTCCACCCGGCTTGATTTCCACATCGAGACCAGCCTCTTCGTAGAAGCCCTTGTCCTTGGCAACGAAGTAACCGGCAAATTGTGCCTGTGCTACCCATTTCAGCTGCAAAGTAACCTTGTCAGCTGCGGCAGCGGTTCCCGCTGCAAGCGCCATTACCAAGGCTATGGTAATTGCAATCAGTTTATTCATGTTCCCTTCTCCTTACGATTGCGCCCCCCCCAGTTAGCGGTAGGACGGATGCCAGAATGTAACAGAACGCTCGAGAAGTGCGAGCCCCCCATAGAATAAAGACCCCGCAAGGGCTGCAACGGCAATTTCCGCCCAGACCATGTCGAGATTCATTCGACCCACTTCAGTCGAAATTCTGAAACCCATGCCGACGATTGGCGTACCGAAAAACTCGGCGACAATTGCGCCGATTAGCGACAGGGTTGAATTGATTTTAAGCGCATTGAAGATAAACGGCATTGCCGCGGGCAGTCGCAGCCTGAGTAGCGTCTGCCAATGGCTGCTGGCATAGGTGCGCATCAGGTCCTGTTCCATCTGGCCACTTGCGCCAAGACCTGCCAGCGTGTTCACCAGCGCCGGGAAGAAAGTCATAACGATGACTACAGCCGCCTTGGAGTGCCAGTCAAAACCGAACCAGATAACCATTATGGGTGCAATTCCGATAATCGGCAGAGCAGAAATCATGTTTCCGATTGGTAGCAGACCCCGGGCCAGAAAACCGTAACGATCTGCCAGAACGGCAACAAGAAATCCGCTAAAGGAACCAATGCACCAGCCGATAAAGGCAGCCTTGATTACCGTCTGGACAAAATCGGCTGCCAGGATTGGAATTGAAGCCATAATGCGTTCAAAAATTGCTGAGGGTGGCGGCAGCAGGATAAACGGTATCTGGAATACCGCGACAAAAACCTCCCACAGAAACAGAATAAAAACGCCAAAAATCGCTGCTACGCAAAGGTCGCGCAGACGGGACAGTTTCACGTTCAATATTGAAAGTCTGGACAATTCAATGTTGAACCAGCAGGCAGTAAGCCAGGCTATAATTGCTACAAGAAGCGCCAGGGTGGAATTTTCTATTCTGTCGGCGGCAATCGCGTTCAGTACCCATATCATTGCCACACAAATGAAGGCTGCCGGCAGAAAAATGCGAATGAAGATGCGGCCCGCATCGGTTCCTGGTGGCTTTGCAGCAATCGTGCTCATGCGGGTGCTCCCATCATTCTGGCTGTAAATGATTGGAGCAAGCTGACCGCAGCGATCAGCAGCATGGCCAATATCGAGCCCGCAATTAGTGCCGCCCAGATATCGATGGTCTGGCTGTAATAGGATCCTGCGAGCAGGCGCGATCCAATACCTGCAACAGCGCCAGTCGGCAGTTCTCCGACGATTGCACCAACCAGGCTGGCTGCAATTGCAACCTTGATAGAAGTAAAGAAGAAGGGGACGGAAGCCGGAACCCGCAATTTCCAGAAAATCTGCGCATTGGTAGAGGAATAGGTGCGCATCAGATCAAGATGCATCGCCTCGGGAGAGCGCAATCCTTTCACCATGCCAACCGCGACCGGAAAGAATGACAGATAGGTCGATATTAATGCCTTGGGCAGAATTCCCGTGATGTTGATCGAGGCTAGAACCACGATGATCATCGGCGCAATGGCCAGTATCGGAATGGTTTGTGAAGCAATGATCCACGGCAGAAAGCTCTTTTCAAGAACCGGAATATAGACAATGCCCACGGCGATAAGCAGGCCGAGACCCGTTCCCATGATAAAGCCCAGCAACGTGGAGGAAAGCGTCACGCCGGAATGATAAACCAGGCTACGCTTCGACCAGGGTTTGACGCCAAAGACGGTTTTCCAGAGCCTTTGTGCTACCTGATGGGGTGCCGGCATGGTCGGTTTGGGTTGCGACCAGGTCTTGATAACAAGCTCGCTGAAACTGGGTGTTTCACCAGCACGCTTGTCTAACTCGCGCTGAAATGGTGCGTTCATTACATAGGCAAACACATACCATAGTAGCAAAAGCACCAGTAGAATGCTGGTGACAGGAAGAAGGGCGCTGCCGAATTTTGTACTGTTGGCGCTCATCTTTATCTTCTAGACCTCATAGGCGTGTCCGGCCCGTAATCCGTCGCGAACCCTGTGGGCAATATCCAGAAAATTCTTGCTCTCGCGAATATCGAGAGTGCGTTCGCGCGGCAACGTACTTTCAATGACATCCGTCACACGTCCGGGGCGCGGGCTCATCACGACAATCTTGGTCGACAGATACACCGCCTCGGGAATGGAGTGGGTGACAAAACAAATGGTCTTGTTCGTCTGGTCCCAAAGCGCCAGCAATTGTTCATTGAGGTGGTCACGCACAATTTCATCCAGCGCACCAAACGGCTCGTCCATCAATAGCAGATCGGCGTCAAAGGAAAGAGCGCGCGCAATCGAAGCCCGCTGTTGCATGCCACCTGATAATTGCCATGGATATTTCTGCTCAAAACCCGTCAGTTCCACCAATGCCATGGTGCGGGCGACGCGCTCGGCCTGCTCGGCCTTGCTGTAACCCATGATTTCCAGCGGAAGGGCGACATTCTTTTCAATCGTTCGCCATGGATATAGAGCTGCAGCCTGAAACACATAGCCATAGGCCCGTTTAAGCCGGGCCTGCTCTGGTGTCATGCCATTTACTGTTATTGAGCCACCTGTTGGCTGTTCAAGGTCAGCGATAACCCTCAGAAAGGTGGTCTTGCCACAACCGGACGGGCCAATAAAGGATACGAACTCTCCCTTGCCAATCTCCAGATTGACATCGGACAGAGCATGGACAGGGCCGTCATTTGTATTGAATGTGAGCGAGAGGTTCTTGGCGCTCACGACATTTTCTATACTGATCTTGTTATCCCCCCATCAACCCTGATGTTTTGCCCGGTAATATAGCCACCTCCTTCTGAAGCCAGGAAGGCGACGGTTGCTGCGATTTCATCATTCTTGCCATATCGGCCCATTGGAATTCTGGCCCGAAATTCTTCCTTTTCCGGGAGGCTGTCAATGAATCCCGGCAGAACATTGTTCATTCGAACATTGTCAACCGCATAACGGTCGGCAAAGAGTTTTGTGTAAGCTGCCAGACCAGCGCGGAATACGCCAGATGTCGGGAAAACCGGGTCCGGTTCGAAGGCCGCAAAGGTGGAAATGTTTATTATGGAACCGCCCTTCTGCTCGACCATGATCGGAGCAACAAGCCGCGTAGGCCGAACCACATTCATGAAATAAACATCCATACCGGTGTGCCAGTCTTCATCTGTCAACTCGAGGACTGGTGCCCTTGGACCATGGCCGGCACTGTTTACCAGAACATCGATGCGGCCCCATTTGTCATGCGCTGCATCAACCAGGCGTTTGAGATCGTCATTTGACTGGTTCGATCCGGTCACTCCGATGCCGCCGAGGCTTTCGGCGAGTGCTTCGCCCTTGCCTGATGAAGACAGGATCGCAACCCTGTAGCCTTCTTCGGCAAGCTTCTCTGCTGCACCGGCTCCCATACCGCTGCCGCCGGCAGTGACAACCGCAACCTTATCCATGTAATCTTTCCTTTATTACTGTCATTTAGACGCCGCTTGCCGGAATGCCGGTACGCACAACCTGGCGTGGGGCAGTCAGTTCCTTCCAGGTTGAAAGGGCCTTGTTGACGGCGTGATAGGGTTCGCGGCGTACGAATTCGCCATGTCCCGGTTGGGTATCGAGCTTGCCGTTATTCAGGACAAGCTGACCACGGGACAGAACGAAACGGGGCAGGCCCTGAACCTTCTTGCCTTCAAATACGTTATAGTCGATGGCTGATTGTTGTTTCTTGGCGGTGATTTTCTTCTTCTTCTCCGGATCCCAGACGACAATATCTGCATCAGCGCCCTGCATGATCGCGCCCTTTTTCGGGTAGATATTGAGGATCTTGGCGATATTGGTCGATGTTACCGCGACAAATTCGTTCATCGTCAACCGGCCGGTATTTACGCCATAGGTCCAAAGCATCGGCATGCGGTCCTCAAGTCCGCCGGTTCCATTGGGGATCAGGGTGAAATCATTTACGCCATTGCGTTTCTGGTCTGTGGTGAAGGCGCAATGATCGGTCGCCACCACCTGCAACGATCCGGCGCTCAGTCCGGCCCAAAGCGAATCCTGGTGCGACTTGTCACGGAAGGGCGGCGACATTACCCGGCGGGCGGCATGGTCCCAATCCTTGTGGTAATACTCGCTGTCATCAAGCGTCAGATGCTGGATCAGCGGTTCGCCATAAACGCGCATCCCCTTCTGACGGGCACGGCGTATTGCTTCATGTGCCTGCTCGCTTGAGGTGTGCACGACATAGAGCGGCACACCGGCCATGTCGGCGATCATGATGGCGCGGTTGGTTGCCTCGCCTTCGACTTCCGGCGGCCGCGAATGGGAGTGCCCTTCCGGTCCGTTATGTCCTTCTGCCAAAAGTTTTTGCTGCAGGGAAGCGACGACATCTCCGTTTTCGGCATGGACCAGCGGAAGTGCGCCCAATTCGGCGCAGCGCTGGAAGGAAGCATACATTTCATCATCATTGACCATCAATGCGCCCTTATAGGCCATGAAATGCTTGAAGGTGTTGATGCCCTTTTCGCGCACGACGATTTCCATTTCGTCGAAAACCTGCTTGTCCCACCAGGTGATCGCCATGTGGAAGGAATAGTCGCAATTGGCGCGAGTTGACTTGTTGTCCCACATCTGGATTGCTTCCAGCAGGGACTGGCCGGGCGCGGGCAGGGCAAAATCTACCACCATGGTTGTGCCGCCTGAAACTGCGGCCCGCGTACCTGACTCAAAATCGTCAGACGAATAGGTGCCCATGAAAGGCATTTCGAGATGGGTGTGCGGATCGATACCGCCCGGCATGACATAGCAGCCGGTAGCGTCAAACTCATGATCGCCGTGCAAATCGTGGCCAACCGCCTCGATCTTGTCGTGCTTGACCAGCACATCTGCTTTCCAGCTATGGTCGGCGGTGACTATGGTTCCGTTCCTGATGACCTTGGACATGTTCATTCACCCCTCTTTACTTAATTCGTGCCTGGTTCAGTCAGCATAGGATGGATCCTCGCGATCCAGAATGCGCTTCATCTCGTTGAAATGGGAAAATTCTGCATCCTTGTAGACTTCCCACTCTGCAGCGGTTTCCTCGGCAATTTTGTCGTCCATGACGCTCAATTCCTGCCCGGTGGAATAGGCCAGCACCATGGTACGTGCCGCGCGCTCGAGATGGTACAAGGCGTCATAGGCCTCTGCCACGGTTTGACCGACCGTGGTCACACCGTGATTTCCCATCATAATGGCAGAATGATTTCCGATTGTGGAGGCAATCCGTTCGCCTTCTGCCTCTTCGGTTGCAATCCCGCCAAATGACAAATCCATTGCCAGACGGTTATGAAATCGTGCGGTGACCTGATCTATCGGCTTGATCGAAGGATCCTTCAGCGTTGCCAGCGTAGTGGCGTAGGGTGGATGCAAATGCAAGGCCACGCGCGCATGGGGCAGGTTGCGGTGAATAGCGGAATGAATTGACCAGGCAGACGGGTCCGGCGCATCCGGGCGGTTCATGGTTTCGGGATCATCAGCATCAACCAGCAGCAAATCGCTTGCGCGCACGAGAGAGAAGTGCTTCCAGCGCGGATTGACCAGAAATTTCTTGCCGTCCGGTGAAACCGCGGCTGAGAAATGGTTCGCCACGCCCTCATGCCAGTCACTTCTGGCAGCAAGCCTGAGCGCTGCAGCTAGGTCAATGCGAAGTTGTCGTTCGTCTTCTGCGACTGTTATGGATATCTTGGGTTCCATTTCCTACTCCACTATCTCCGCTGTTTCGACCACGGCATGGAACAACACGTCGGCACCCTTTGCGGCCCATTCCTTGGAAATTTCCTCGGCCTCATTGTGTGACAGGCCATCGACGCATGGGCACATGACCATCGAAGTGGGTGCAACACGATTTATCCAGCAGGCATCGTGACCAGCACCGGAAATGATGTCGCGATGGGAATATCCAAGACGCTTGGCCGCATTACGGACTGCAGTCACGCAATTCTCGTCAAATGCCGGTGGATCGAACTGGCCGATTACTTCGGATTCGAATTTGACCCCGATTCCCTCACAGAGCTTGGGCGCTTCAGCCTCCAGTTCGGCCTGCATTGCCTTCAGCCTATCGAGCTCGTGGCTGCGAATATCAACCGTGAAAACAACCTTGCCCGGTATGATGTTGCGTGAATTCGGATAGACATCAATATGTCCTATAGCACCGACGGCATTGGGC
>JBPCWJ010000479.1:0-5011 GCA_051009635.1 Rhizobiaceae bacterium | reverse complement strand
ATATGGTGCTTCCCAAAGGGCATCTCGTAGAAATACCGGTGTTTTCCATTGAGTTCCCGGCTTCCCATGTGGTGATTGTCCGTATTCATCAGAAATTCCAGCGGGACTTCAAAAATATACTCGACTTCCTCTGGATTGGGCTCCATTTGTGCAGCGCTATCGACCAAGGCCAATACAGGGGAAATCCGATAGCCTGACCCGGTCACATAGTCAGGTAAGTTTCCAATGATTTCAACATGTTGAGGTTCCAATCGGATTTCCTCATGTGCCTCCCTCATCGCCGCATGCCGGGCATCGTGGTCCTGCGGATCAATTTTCCCGCCTGGAAAGGCGATCTGGCCTGAATGGGATTTCAATTGTGCGGTACGTTTTGTGAATATGACCTGTAATTCATTGCTTCTTTCGATGAACGGTATCAACACGGCAGCTGGGACAATGGCGTTCTTTACCACCCACTGGCTCGCCTCCGGGTTCAATCGATGGTCGCCATGCTGTGCGTCCTGATCATCTTTCAATCTGTCGCGGGCGAGGGTTCGTAGCTGCGGCATACCGATCAATGGGACTGTAGAAGATTTCTGATTACCAGGTGCGTTCATTGGAAGAGAGAGTACCTCATGCGGAGCCTGCCAGGCGGGCCAGGTCTTCAGCTGGCATTATGGGAAATACCGCGCCATTGCTTCTGACGGCAAACATCAATTTCCCGTCTACCGGATATTCCTCGCCATGGCCTATCAGATCATACATTACCGGACGTGCCAAAACGGCTTCCAGCCTGCCCCGGACCAGCAGATATGGTTTGACCCCGTCATTACCAGGGACAATCTCATAGCGTAGGGGATTGTCAGGGCCTGCTTCTACAATATCGCCGGTATTTGTGCGGAATGTCAGGACCTGTTCGCCATCATTCTTGGTGGCATTCATCTCTACGGCAATGAAAGGGGCATCTTCCACAGTGATGCCGATTTTCTCCACTGGTGTTACCAGATAGGTTTTGCCATCCTCATCCTTACGCAGAACCGTGGAAAACAGCCGGACCAGCGGCATGCGACCGATGGGAGTTCCCATATAGAACCAGGTTCCGTCCCGCTTGATCACAATGTCGAGATCGCCACAATATTCCGGTTCCCATTTCTCCACAGGCGGAAGTTTACGATTGCCGCCGCCAGCGCGCTCAACCAAGGCTTGAAGCCCGGACAAACCTGCGCCTTCGTAGGCCTCGGCTTCCTTATTTTTGGCGGTTTCATCGGTCATTGGTTGAAATCCAATCTTGCCACACTAAACATTGTGTCAGGATTTACTGGTTCTTTAGCATAATTTCGGCCTTGTAATGGCCGTTATGTCTTCTACCATGATAAAATTAATAGTGAATCACCGCGAGTTTGAAAAACTCAATGGACGCTGACAGTTTAGCGATTTGGTTCACGTAACAGGTAAGCCGGAATTACGGCCATTCAACAGGGTGTTTTAATGAGCGCAATTGATCGCAGCCTTACCAAAAAGGAAGAAAACGCAATAATCAGCGCAGCTGAAAAGGCAGTTAAGGACGTTGATAATGCAAGAAAATCAATAGCTTCCGTCATTTTTGGTCAGGAGGATGTAGTTGAACGTTCGCTGATCACTCTTCTGTCGGGTGGCCATGGCTTGCTGGTTGGTCTGCCGGGACTGGCCAAGACCAAGCTTGTCGAAACGCTGGGTATCGTGCTGGGTTTGTCTGAGCAGCGTATTCAGTTTACACCGGACCTGATGCCTTCCGATATCTTGGGATCGGAAATTCTGCGTACGGATTCTGATGGCAGCCGTTCGTTCCAGTTCGTCAAAGGGCCGGTTTTTACACAATTATTGATGGCCGACGAAATTAACCGGGCAAGTCCGCGTACCCAGGCCGCGCTTTTGCAGTCCATGCAGGAATATCACGTGACTATTGCAGGTAAACGCCATGATTTGCCCGCACCGTTTCATGTTCTGGCAACGCAAAACCCGCTTGAGCAAGAAGGAACCTATCCCTTGCCGGAAGCGCAGCTTGATCGGTTCCTGATGCAGATAGACGTATTGTATCCGAGCATTGAAGCTGAGCGGAAAATCCTGTTTGAGACGACCGGTGCTAGTGAGGATAAGGCCAAAAAGGTAATGACTTCCAAACAGTTGCAGGAAATGCAGGCTTTGGTAAGGCGAATTCCGGTAGGGGAAAGTGTGGTGGCGGCCATTCTGGAGCTTGTTCGTTCCTCGCGCCCGGGTGGTATTGAAGACGAATATGATGAATTGATCGAATGGGGGCCAGGTCCACGTGCCAGTCAGGCACTGATGCTGACTTCACGAGCGCGGGCACTTCTGCATGGACGATTGGCGCCCTCAGTTGACGATGTTCTGGCGTTGGCTGAACCGGTATTGCAGCACAGAATGCAGGTATCCTTTGCGGCCCGTGCAAGAGAGAATAAAGTCACGGTTCGCGACATTATTTCCGACAGAAAGGGACGGATTGGCTAATGGTGCCACCGTACGGCTCGGCCGCCACACGAGAGTCCAGTCGGGAGACCATGGCGAGAGCCCGTGCAAGGGCTTCTCTCATGCCGGATCTTCTCGTGGAAGCACGCCGTGTCGCCAATAATGTTTTTGCTGGATGGCATGGCCGGCGCAAACGTGGTGTTGGTGAAGATTTTTGGCAGTTTCGCCCCTATGTCACCGGCGAAAACCTGGCCGCAATCGATTGGCGGCGCTCGGCACGCGATGATCACCTTTATGTTCGCGATCGCGAATGGCAGGCGGCTCACATGGTGTGGCTTTGGGTGGATGAATCGCCATCCATGCTGTTCAAATCCAGACTGGCGACCGTCTCAAAGCAATCGCGTGCCCTGGTCCTGGCATTTGCCATGGCGGAACTGCTTGCGCGCAGCGGCGAACGTTTGGGCTGGCTTGGTGTGTCCAAGCCAATTGTCAGCCGTCATGCTGCCGACAAGCTTGCCGAGGCCTTAATTGCTGCACCGATCCAGACAGAGATCCCGAATGCAGGCTCGGTACGAAATTTTTCAGAAGTCATCCTGTTTTCAGATTTCCTTCAACCGGCAGAAGAAACGATTGCGAGACTGAAGGAAATTGCGCAACGCGGAGCCAGAGGCCATCTGGTGCAGTTGGTTGATCCGGTGGAAGAGGAATTCCCATATTCCGGCCGTGTTGAGTTCAGCGATCCAGAAACCGGGGAAAAACTGACGGCAGGCAATGCGCAATCGCTTCGCGGTAACTATGAGGCATTATTTGCTGATCACAGCCAGCATTTGCGCCGCATCGCGCAATCGCTTGGATGGAGCTACACGCTTCATCATACCAATCGCCTTGCGTCTGATGCCCTGATCTCATTGCATATGTATCTGATGAATACGCGCAAGGGAGCTGCATGATGCTGGGGCTTCCAATTGCGTTTGCATATCCCTGGATCCTTACTGCCCTGATCCTGCTTCCGGTAATCTGGTGGTTGCTTCGTCTTACGCCACCCAAGCCGCAGACGGAGATTTTCCCGCCCCTGGCAATTCTTGCCCGGTTAATTACCAAGGAGGAAACGCCTGCAAAAAGCCCCTGGTGGTTGACCCTGTTGCGGTTATTGCTGGCTGCATTTGTAATCTTCGCAATGTCCGGGCCGGTTCTCAATCCCGAAGAAGCGCGATTGCGTGGCGATGGCCCGGTTGTGGTGATGATTGATAATGGCTGGGCTTCAGGCCGTGATTGGGATGACAGAAAACAGGCCGCCAAGACCCTTATCGACGAGGCTGGCGAAGCGGGAAGGGCCGTTTTATTACTACTGACTGCGGGATTGCAGGCAGAATCCTTCAATGCTGTTTCTGCTGATACAGCACTTGCGACGCTAGAGAGTGTGGATAATCTCCCACAGAAGCCGGACCATGAAAGAGCAGCCGCGGTACTCAGGCAGGTAATCCTGGAAGATGGACCGGGGTCCATTATCTTTCTGTCGGATGGTCTGAACAGGCCAGGTTCGGAAGATCTCCTGGCGGCAATTTCGGCAATAGATGGCCAGCGTCTGGTGCAGGTTCCGGTGAACAGTGATCTGGCAATTATCGATCAGGTTCGCAATGATCCGAATGCACTAACAGGCAGCATCGTCAGATTGCCAGCCAGTGGTTCAGATTTGGTGGAAGTTACTGCTTTTGACAATAAAGGCCTGACCATTTCACGAAACCGGGTTGATTTGGCGTCTGGCGTCGAGCGCTCTGAATTCCGGTTTAGTGAACCTGTTGAATTACGAAATCAAATTGTTCGGATAACCATTGAAGATGCAAATAACCCCGGAGCAGTACAACTACTCGATGAAAGCTATCGGCGCAGGTTGGTCGGACTGATTTCCGGTGAGGCTGCGGATTTGGCGCAGCCGCTTCTTAGTCCGCTCTATTATATCGCAAAGGCGCTATCGCCATTTTCCGATATCCGTGAAGCAGGTGATGCAAATGTTGCGGCCGCTGTTCCGGATTTGATTGGCCAGGGTGTCTCGGCAATGGTTCTGGCCGATATCGGTAATTTGCCTGAAGAAGCCAGCAATACGCTTGGTAACTGGGTCGATAAAGGCGGAATGCTGATCCGCTTTGCGGGGCCAAGACTTGCGGCTGCATCTGATGATGATCTGTTGCCGGTCAGGCTGCGCCGAGGGGACAGAAATCTGGGCGGTGCCCTTTCTTGGGAGACTCCAAAGCCTGTTGCCCCATTTGAAAGTGAAAGTCCTTTCTTCGGACTGGAGCCACCGAGCGAGGTCGTGGTCGAGCGGCAAGTGTTGGCTTTGCAGGACATTGAATTGCAGCAACGGACCTGGGCGGTGCTGGAAGACGGTACGCCATTGGTTACTGCGGCGAAGCGTGGGGCAGGCTGGATCGTATTGTTTCACGTAAGTTCCGATGCAGCCTGGTCAAATTTGCCGATATCCGGAACGTTTGTTGAAATGTTGCGGCGGGTGGTAAATCAGTCTCGATCAACCGGCGTTCAAACTGCATCAGATGAGGATATGCGCTTGCCG
>JBPCWJ010000478.1:0-8886 GCA_051009635.1 Rhizobiaceae bacterium | reverse complement strand
GAACTGTTCATCGCGATTGGCTATGAACGCACTGGCTGGTCTGGTCAAGTAGCTGTTGGTGCAAACTGAATCGGCCAGAACGCGTTGGGTGGGAAAATGCACATGGGCGATGGTTCCCTCGCCTGGCTTACTCTCCAGATCAAAATAAGCGCGATTAGCCTCTACCAGAGCCTTGGTCAATGGCAACCCCAGACCTGTGCCCCGTCCGCGCTTGTCATCCATAATGTTTATCTGGCTGAACGGTTTCATCGCATGTTCGATTTCGGCAGGCGACATGCCAAGCCCCGTGTCACGGACCCGCATCCCGACTTCGCCATTTCCTTCATAAACCGTCGAGACAATGACCTGCCCATTGGGAGAGGAAAACTTTATCGCGTTAGAGACCAGGTTGAGTATTACCTGACGAACTGAACGAATATCAGCGACCACCTTCGGCACAGCGCGTGAAAGCGATGTGCGAATAATTATGCGCTCTCCATTGGCCTGTGGCTGAAGTAACGCGACCGTTTGTGAAACCAGCTGATTAAGATCAACCGCCTCGTAGTTGAGCTCCATCTTGCCGGCTTCGATTTTGGAAATATCCAAAAGGTCATTGATCAGATCAAGGACATGCACACCTGAACGGTTGATGTCGCGTAAATATTCCCGGTAGCGCTCATTGTCTATCGGTCCGAACCGTTCCTCGATCATCACATCGGAGAAACCGATTATGGCGTTGAGCGGGGTTCTTATCTCATGGCTTACCCGGGCAAGAAATTCGGTTTTCTGGTCGCTGGCATTTTCCGCCTCACGCTTGGCGGTCACCAACTCCTCTTCAGCCTTTTTCCATTGGGTAATGTCCCGCAATACCACGCAGTATTTTTCAGATTGGCCTAGCTTTCCAATCGTTACAAACAAGGGGATGAGACCGCCATTGGCTTCCTTGCCGATTACCTCGCGACCGTCATTTAATATACCGGCAACACCAGGCTGGGAGATTTCGGAAATATAGTCTTCAATTGTTTTCTGGCTCTCAAGCGCAAAAATCTCGCTTAGCTGCTTTCCCCTGACGTCATCAAAACTCATTCCGAAAAGCGCTTCACCGGATGCGTTAAGCGATTCAATTTCACCATTGCCGTCAGCGATGATGATTCCGTCCGTCGCAGTATCAAGTATGTTTTCAAGTTCGCTCACACGAACAATATCAATTGCAGCCTTTTCGACGGATCCCGAAGTCTCCAATTTTCTGAATGACAACAGGAGCGCTTTCTCATCACCCCAGGGAACTGTCTGCAAAATTGGATTGACCCTAATGGAGGATCCATCCTGGCAGGTCAGCGACATGACCGGATTTTCGCCCTGATCAATTTCGCTTGCAGAAATAAGCGCAGCAACGCCTCCAGCCTCGTCAATGTCATCAATTGATCCGTAGCCGGTAACGGCCAGCAATTCTTCATTTGCAAGCAACAATTCATCATTTCTGTAGACGAGGACTGGCACCGGCAATTGTTGCAGTATTTCGCCTTGATGGATGATATCGCGACCGCTTGACGGAGTGGCTTCTTCTGCAACCTCCGGAATGTCGGGTAGGGATTGGGAGGAATGTTCTACCTGTTCCTCTTCAATTCTGTCCCAAAGAGCTTCATCTTCGGTAGCGTCACTTTTGTCCGTGGCAAGAAAATCTGATTCAGAACCGAGCTTCTCGCCGATTTCCTGGAAAGCCCGCTCCTCCCGTCCTGTCAATTGTTCATCTTCCGAAACCTGCTTGTCGGTGTCGCGGTTTCGCAGGCTGTTCATATCGACGATATTTGTTTCTTCATTCGATGCAGTTTCGGACTCGTGTTTACTGGCCGTATTATCCTCATCATCAATCGGGCGATGTTGTTTTCGGACGACGTCCTGCCCGTCGGTTTCGACCGAATCTGCTCCATCTGCTTCTGCTTGCCGGTTTCCGCCAACCAGAGCACGGCCGATTTCATCCTGATCGACAATGGCATCAGCAGTGCGAATTATTCCAAAGCCGCGGAACCCGTCAAATTCGCGATCCTGGCTGAAGGCCGGTAGGGCTGCAAGATCAATCGGCACCACCAGATCCGTGCCCTGTACTGGCCACATCACCGTCTTGCCCGACCAGGTATCCCGCCTTTCAAGCATGTTACCAATTTCACCAGTACGGTCGAAACCAAAGACAGTTGCAACTTCCCGCCATTTACGGCCAATGATATCCGCTGCATTGGGCCCTACAGTCTGTGCCAGCTCCGGCGATACCGAACGAAAAATGCCCTCGGCATCAATTTTCCAGGCAAAACGAATTGCCTCTCCGGTAGAACTGTATTGGAACGACAGGTCCGGAACTTGCGGCGCATATACCTCTGACCGATCGTCGGATTGTTCAGATTCCTCAGTCTGCTCTCCCCGGTCGGCTGACTTCAGATGATCATCGCCGGAATCTGTGCTGCCAACATTTTCAGCTACCGGTTCGGGGTTTTTGCTGCTCTCTTCGGGTGACAGGGAAAATTCTGGCTGAATTTCACCGGCTTCGCCGTCAGTTGTCTCTTCCGATTTCGAAGCAAATTCCAATTCGGATTCGTTGTCAGCTTCGGACGCCTGTTCGACATTGCCTTGGCGGGAATACCATCGATCTAGAAGGGAGCGTACCGATGCTGGTTGTGGTCTGGTGAAATCCCCGGTGTCTCCGGCTGTTATGAAATCCTTCCCGGTGTCTGGATCTGTATCTGAATTTGTACCGGCATCGGGTGCCTGTACAGGCTCACTTTTTGCGGTTTCACAAACGATCATGAAACGCGCAGGTTCACCATTCAGATTTATGATCCTTGACGAGTAGCGTTCGCCCTCTGTTGTAGTGATGGTGCGATCGAGAGTATGACCTCCGGTTGAAAGAGCCTCACGCGCCATCGCCGGTAAGTCATCGGCAGCAAATTCCACGTTCAGGAATTCGTCACTTGCACCGATCACCAGGCCGAATTCATCGATGATCGCTATCCTGCCTGCAATTCCGTCGAGCGAGTTGACAATCAGCTCCGCAAATTCGTGCTCACGAACCCCGGAGTGTAAATTATAGTCATCGCAGATTACAAGAATCGCAGTCTTTCCATCTGGGAGGAAGTATTGCGACAATTCACATTGAATGAACTCGGATCGCGTCCCACGTGAGATCCGGAATCCACGTACAATTGCATGGTCCTGATCCACCTGTTTGGCTGCGCCAGCCAATTGCCGGATGAATGTCTGCTGCGACAGGGCGTTTGCGCTTGTCAGCTTTGTAAACTTACTTTCACCGAGCAAATCCAGACCAGGCACATTGGCCCATAGCACCTGGCTCATATCAGCATTGAAAAGGATGGCCACATTGCGTGACAGCGCCAGCTTGCCTATTTTCGGCAGCGCCATAAATTCCAGATATGTCTGATTTGCCTGAACCATGCCAACTACCGGTATCCTGCTTGCAAGCTTCTGTATGGCTTATCTGTCCGCAAACAGCTTGTGAGCCTGATCCAGGTCTCCAAGAATGCCACTCAATTTTTTAATCGATTTTTAATACATTGGACCACCATTGCGGTCCAGAAAATCCCGGAAAACAGCCGGTTAAATTCATTGCAGGGTTAATTCCTGCCCTCATTTGTACCAATTTGGGAAAATTATTTTATTGTGCACTGCAATATTTTATTGCAATGCACAATGAATAGCCCTATATTGCAGAAATCAAGGGCCGCTAATCTCGTTGCCCGCAGACAGTTTTACAAGTCGTACCGACCACTAGGAGAAATATTGTGGCTACAGCAAAGAAGACAGCAGGCAATTTTGAATATCCCGAATTCGACGTAGCGAAGTTTACCGGTTCATTCCGTGAAGCAGCCGAGAAGGCCGTTGCACAGAATGCGGAAGCCTATGAGCAGTTCAAGGTTGCAGCAGAAGAAGCAACCGAATCCGCAAAACAGGCATTTGAAGCTGCCCGCGAAGGTGCAATCACGCTTTCTTCCAAGGCCTTTGAAAACACCAAGGCCAATACAGAAGCAGGCATTACCTATCTGGAAAAGCTTTCAGCAATCAAATCGGTTTCAGAACTGATGGAACTGCAGAGCGAATATTTCCGCAACAGTTTTGAAGTTCTTTCAGCCCAGACCAAGGAAGCACAGGAACTGACTGTGAAGGTTTCTGAGGAATCAGCTGCTCCTGTAAAGGCTGCAGCAGAAAAAGTTGCCGCAAAGGCAGCAGACGTTGTCGCGCAAAAGAGCGCCTGACCTTAACTGCCTATAGGCGGGCAATGACTTTCATTGTTCGCATCTGAACACTGTAAAACCGGGTCTCCTTGGCCCGGTTTTTTCTTATTTTGTGATACAGTGATTGCAATCGGCCTAACTGCTATTGCATTATCCGGCTCTTGGGGGTATCCCGCCCTGATCCAGATCGGCATTTGCCGATCAGAACAATGCGGTTGTAGCTCAGTTGGTTAGAGCGCTGGATTGTGGCTCCAGAGGTCGGTGGTTCAAATCCACCCAACCGTACCATTTTCTTTTTTCAGTTTTGGTTGCTGATTGTGAACGATAGGCTTCCTCTTCGCAATCGGCATTTCTCCAGAACCTGATTATATTGAGCAATCACAATATTTTGGGCTTGGCATTGTTCAGGAAATCATATGACATGGAGTAGTCGGCGGTCGCTTGCAAGAACCGCCGGTTTTGTTCTCACCCCAAGGAGATCCCATGTTCACAAGTACGAAAAGTTTGATTACGCGTTTGCGATTAGGTTGGCACGCGGTACTGATCGCTGCGGCAATGCTTGTTTTGCCGGGACTTGCACAATCACAGGATGCCAAACCCAATATTTTGGTAATTTGGGGCGATGATGTCGGTCAATCCAATATCAGCGCCTATACAATGGGTTTGATGGGTTATCGCACACCCAATATCGATCGGATTGCCAATGAAGGCATGATCTTTACCGATTATTATGGCGAGCAATCCTGCACCGCAGGACGTTCTTCCTACATTATGGGACAGAGCGTGTTTCGCACCGGTCTTTCGAAGGTCGGCCTTCCGGGTGCCGATCTTGGCATGCGCGAAGAAGATCCGACAATTGCGGGCCTTTTGAAGGCTGAAGGCTATGTGACCGGTCAATTCGGCAAGAACCATCTTGGCGACAAGGATGAACATCTGCCGACCAATCACGGCTTTGATGAGTTTTTTGGAAATCTCTATCACCTCAATGCCGAGGAAGAACCGGAAAATGAGGATTATCCGCAGGATCCCGCGTTTCGTGAGCGTTTTGGTCCGCGTGGTGTAATCAAGTCTGCCGCTGACGGCACGATCGAGGATACCGGTCCACTGACCAAAAAGCGTATGGAGACGGTTGATGAGGAGACAGTCGCTGCCGCGATCGATTTCATCAAGCGCGCCAACGAACAGGGCCAGCCGTTTTATGTCTGGTGGAACGGTACCCGGATGCACTTCCGCACCCATGTAAAGGATGAAATGCGCAAACGTGCCGACGAGCTTGCCGGCAAACATGTCGATGAATATACGGCCGGGATGATCGAGCATGACCTGCATGTGGGTCAACTGCTCGACGTATTGGACGAGCTTGGCATCACCGACAATACCATTGTCCATTATTCAACTGACAATGGCCCGCACTACAATACCTGGCCGGATGCAGCGGCAACGCCGTTCTTCGGCGAGAAAAATACCAACTGGGAAGGTGGATGGCGTGTTCCTTCCATGGTGCGCTGGCCCGGCAAGATTGAAGCTGGCGCAGTCTCCAACGAAATAATGCACCATATGGATTGGTTGCCGACCTATCTGGCTGCTGCCGGCAATCCTGACATCAAGGAACAGCTATTGCAGGGCGGTGTTCAGGCTATAGGCAGGGAATACAAGGTTCACCTTGATGGCTACAACTTCTTGCCTTTCCTGACAGGCGAGACCAAGGATACCCCGCGTCGGGAGATTTTCTACTTCTCTGATGACGGTGACCTGACCGCGCTTCGTTACAATGACTGGAAAGCCGTTTTTATGGAGCAGAAGGAATATCAAACATTCCGCGCATGGATCGAACCGTTTACGCCGCTGCGTTTGCCGTTGATCTTTAATCTCAGGCGTGATCCGTATGAACGCAGCTACCGGACATCGAACACCTATTACGACTGGATGCTTGATCGCGCCTATTTGCTGGTGCCTGCCCAAGCCTACGTCGGAAACTTCCTGAGTACATTCCAGGAATTTCCACCAAGGCAAAAGGCAGCAAGCTTTTCGCTCGACCAGGTTATGGAGAAGCTGATGACACCTGCAGGAAATCCATAATTTCGAAATACAAAGCGCCGCCCTGGATTGGGGCGGCGTTTTTCATTTCCCTATTGCCTTGCGTGCCAATTAGGTGAAACTGTCTGAATGTTGACAGTATTTCCTGAGGGAGCGCCCGGTGACAGATAACAGCCTGGACCAACATCTTGAAAATGAGATTGCAGGGCTGAAAGACAGCGGCCTGTTCAAATCCGAACGCGTTATTACTTCACGGCAGTCAGGCGAAATAGAATTGGCCGGCGGCGCGCAGGTCTTGAATTTCTGCGCCAACAATTATCTGGGACTGGCGGATAACGAGCAACTGAAACAGGCGGCAAAAGCTGCCGTCGACCGCTATGGTTACGGCATGGCTTCGGTCCGCTTCATCTGCGGTACCCAGGAGGAGCACAAGCAGCTGGAAGCCAGAATTTCCACCTTCCTCGGCATGGAAGACACTATTCTTTATTCCTCATGCTTTGATGCCAATACCGGCCTGTTTGAAACCCTGCTGGGCGACGAAGATGCAATCATTTCCGATGCTTTGAACCACGCCTCAATCATTGACGGCGTGCGCTTGTGCAAGGCCAGGCGCTATCGATATGCAAATAACGATATGAGCGAATTGGAGAACTGTCTCAAGCAGGCTTCAGATGCCCGTTTCCGCCTGATTGCAACCGATGGCGTATTCTCGATGGATGGCATCATCGCCAATCTTCCTGCTGTTTGCGATCTCGCGGAACGCCATGATGCGATGGTGATGGTGGATGATTCCCACGCGGTTGGTTTTCTGGGGCCAAATGGAAAGGGCTCGGTCGAGCATTGCGGAATGGAAGGCCGGGTTCATATAATTACCGGAACCTTGGGCAAGGCGCTGGGTGGTGCATCGGGCGGATATACCTCGGCGAGTGCCCCGATCGTGGAATGGCTGCGGCAGAGATCTCGGCCCTACCTGTTCTCCAACACGCTGGCGCCGGTAATCGCTGCGACATCGCTAAAGGTCTTTGACATTCTTGAGCATGGTGCGGAACTACGAAAGCGACTCTGGGATAATGCCGCGCATTTCAGAACGGAAATGACAAAAGCAGGCTTCACGCTGGCTGGAGCAGACCACCCGATCATCCCGGTCATGCTGGGCGAGGCTCGCCTTGCTGGTGACATGGCAACGGCCATGCTGGAGCGCGGTATCTATGTAACCGGGTTCTCGTTTCCTGTTGTGCCGAAAGGTCAGGCACGCATTCGAACACAGATGTCGGCAGCCCACAGTCTCGAGGATGTAGATAAGGCGGTGGAAGCGTTCAGGGAAACCGGCAAGGAACTTGGTGTGATCTAGGGGGAATTCATGTCAAACATGATGAAGGCACTGGTCAAGGCAAAGGCAGAACCGGGCATTTGGATGGAGCAGGTACCGGTTCCTGAGCCCGGACCCAATGACGTGCTTATCAAGATCCGCAAAACGGCCATCTGCGGTACGGATGTCCATATCTATAATTGGGATGAATGGGCTCAAAAAACCATTCCAGTGCCCATGGTGGTCGGGCATGAATTTGTCGGAACCGTTGCCGAAAATGGCGCGACCGCCAACCGTTACAAGGTCGGTACCCGGGTGTCAGGTGAGGGGCATATTGTTTGCGGTACCTGCCGAAACTGTAGAGCCGGGCGGGGACAATTGTGCCGCAATACCTTGGGAGTTGGTGTTAACCGTCCGGGCGCTTTCGGGGAATATTTATGCATCCCGCAGTCCAATGTCGTGCCCATTCCCGAAGATGTTCCATATGAGATCGCAGCGATTTTCGATCCGTTCGGCAATGCGGTCCATACCGCACTTTCCTTCAACATGGTGGGAGAGGATGTGCTGGTCACCGGCGCGGGACCGATTGGCATAATGGGCGCATTGGTTGCCAAGCGGGCGGGCGCACGTAAGGTTGTCATCACGGACATAAATCAGTCGCGGCTGGAACTGGCAGCAAAGGCGGGCGTTCAATATAAGGTCAATCCCAGGGAAGAAACCTTGCAGCAGGTCATGGACAGGATCGGCATGTATGAGGGTTTTGATATAGGGCTGGAAATGTCCGGTGCAGTACAGGCTTTCAAGGACATGCTGCAAGCGATGAATAATGGTGGCAAGGTCGCCATTTTGGGCATTCCGCCTTCCGAGTTTGCAATCAATTGGGATCAGGTGATTTTCAAGATGCTGACCTTGAAAGGTATCTATGGACGGGAGATGTATGACAGCTGGTACAAGATGATTGCCTTTGTCCAGGGTGGTCTCGATCTTTCCAAAATCATCACCCACCGCATGCCAATCGATGACTTTCAGGCTGGATTCGATGCCATGCGGTCAGGCGATTCAGGTAAGGTCGTACTTGATTGGGAGTAAACCGGTTGCTCAATCAGCAAGGCAGAAATTGCCAAATGGTGGATCAAGCAGGGTTTGATAGTCCTCCTTTACTGCTTCAACGAGGCCACGCAGTCCGAGGCGCTGCCGGTCAGCATCCGGTAATTCCCCTATAGCTGCTTTGACTGCCTCGAGGAGAAGGTTGTGATCAACATTCAATCCCCTGGCCGAGATTAACGGCAAGCCTGGTACCGGTCTCGACCGGCCAATAAC
>JBPCWJ010000477.1:0-7101 GCA_051009635.1 Rhizobiaceae bacterium | reverse complement strand
GGCAGGAACAGCGCCGAACGGGCTCCGGCAACCACCCGGATCTGGCCAGTGGCAACCTGCCGCCAGCATCGTTCTCGTTTTTTGGGGGAAATTTCGGAATGCCATTCGGCGGGCCTGGTCCCAAATCTTTGTTCAAATCTTTCCAGAAAGGATGTCGTCAGGGAAATTTCCGGCAACAATATCAAAACCTGCTTTCCGGCTTTCAACGCCGCTGATACCGCTTCGAAATAGACCTCGGTTTTTCCAGAACCCGTTACCCCGTCGATAAGTGTCGCGCTAAAGCCGCCTTTGTACACGCTGGTACGCAGTTTGGCAGCGGCCTCTTGCTGCATCTCGTTTAGATCCGGAACATCGAAATCAGGATCAGGATCATGGGTCAGTCTGGGCAGGGGAATTTCGACCGGTTCGAAAATGCCCATATCGGAAAGCCCGGAAACAACGGATGCGGAAACACCCGCGGCATGGGCAAGGCCCGATTTCGTCCAGGCACCTCCTTCGCGCGCCAGTTCCAGAACAGCTTGCCGGGCCTTCGTCATCCGGTCCGGCTCGCCACCGCTATATCTCAGTCCGGCAATCGAACCAGGCGGTTCCAGCGCTTCGGGTACACGAAGAACCATTTTAAGGACCATACCCGCTGGCATGACGTAATAATTCGCGACCCAATCGACGAACCTGCGCATATTTTCATCAAGCCCCGGGCAATCAAATTTCTTCTCGACCTGCTTAAGTTTGCCGGGATCAACATCATCAACCGGCCCATCCCAGACCGCAGCAGCCACCATTCGCGGGCCGATCGGCACTTGAACAATATCTCCCGGTTGCAGCACCATGCCCTGTGGCACGGCATAGCTATATGCACGCTCTACTGGAATGGGTAAAAGGACAGTGACGGTTTGCATGCTGGAAATTGCTGCTCGCAGACAAATGGTTCGAATCGCTACAAAGGGTAATGACCTCGGGATTTATTTGCTATATGCCTGCTCTCAATCACCACCATTGAAATCGAAATCCTCCCCGAAAGCGAAATTGCCATGAAATTTTTTGTCGATACTGCCGATGTTTCAGAAATCAGAAATCTGAATGATCTGGGCCTGCTGGACGGCGTTACCACCAATCCTTCGTTGATCATGAAGTCGGGCCGCGACATTACCGAGGTAACCAGGGAGATTTGCGACATCGTTGATGGGCCGGTTTCTGCTGAAGTCACCGCGCTTGATCACGAAGGCATGATGAAGGAAGCTGAAGTCCTGGCCAAAATTGCCGAAAATATCTGCATTAAGGTTCCCCTTACGCCTGATGGGCTCAAAACCTGCAAAGCACTCACCTCAGGCGGCCAGATGGTCAATGTGACACTCTGTTTTTCAGCAAATCAGGCGCTGCTCGCGGCAAAGGCCGGTGCAACATTTATTTCGCCATTTGTCGGCAGGCTCGATGATCTGGGTCTCGATGGCATGGAACTGATCTCCGAAATCCGCACAATTTACGACAATTACGACTTTGAGACGGAAATCCTCACGGCTTCAGTCCGTACAATCAACCACGTCAAGCAGGCCGCGATGATCGGCTCCGATGTCGCAACTGTACCGCCAGCAACCCTGCACGCATTGTTCAAGCATCCGCTGACTGACAAGGGAATTGAAGCATTTCTGGCCGATTGGGCAAAAACCGGCCAAAAGATCGCCTGATAAATTGGGTCTCCGCTAACCTTGCGCTAACCAGTATGCCTGCATGATTGCGCAATGAGCGCGGAAGACATTCTGGTTATTTGCAATAAGGAAGTTGCGGCACACCGTAGCCGCTGGCTGGTTCACCTTACATCCGAACGCCGCATCGCCGAAAATACAATCGAGGCGTATGAGAGGGATCTCAGGCAGTTTCTGGGATTTCTCACTGGCTATGTTGGACAACCGGCTACCCTAGAAGACCTTTCCGATCTGCGTCCGGTCACCATGCGGTCTTTCATGGCCGAGCGGCGGCGGCGGGGCGCTGGTGCACGGACACTGGGCCGGGGATTGGCGGGAATTCGCTCCTTTGTCCGGTTTTTGGAAAGAGAAGGCCTCGCCTCCTCCGCCGGACTTTCTGTGACACGCGCACCAAAGCAGCCCAAGACATTGCCCAAGCCAATTTCCGCAAAAAGGGCGGTGGAGCTAACCGATTCTGGCGCACAGCTTAATGAGGAACCCTGGATTGCCGCGCGCGATGCCGCGATCATGGCGCTGTTATATGGCTGCGGGTTGCGCATTGGCGAAGCGCTGGCGCTAACTCCTGCACAATTTGAAGCAGCACGTGACGGCACGCTTCGCATTACCGGCAAGGGTTCCAAGACCCGGCTGGTTCCGGTTTTGCCGGTCGTCACCGATGCTGTTTCTACCTATGTCACACTTTGCCCGTATCAATTGGACCCGGAAAAACCAATGTTTCGCGGTGCCAGAGGCGGAATTGTGCATCGTGCAATCATTGAGAAATCCATAAGCCGGTTGCGAGGCGCCTTGGGCCTGCCGGATACCGCGACACCCCACGCCCTTCGACATTCCTTTGCTACCCATTTGCTGGCGAGCGGCGGTGACTTGCGCACCATCCAGGAACTTCTGGGACATGCGAGCCTTTCCACGACCCAGATTTATACCGAAGTCGATACTTCCCGTCTTCTGGAGGTCTATGACAGCGCCCATCCGCGCCGTTAGGTGGGAAATACGCCGAATTGTCCGGGTTAATTAACCGGATATCGATATTTTGCCTCCATTATCAGCCAATAACAGATTTCAATTACCCGGAATGATCTACAAGATGGAAGCCGAAGCTCCGATTAACACCGATATGGGTGAGCACCCAGTCAAGGCTGACAGGATCGCTGACAAGGCGATCTTCACAATGGCGCTCATGCATCTTGTGGCGGGTATCTTCTTTGTTGTGACACTGATTTCCACAGCGGCCACCCTGTCTGGCGATGCGGCCGCTGATGAAATTCTTGCTTGCGAGGGTGAAAATCTGGTCCACCAGCTTCAAGAGGAAAATCCCACAAAACTTGCCGAAATTTCTGCTGCAGCTGAAGAATTCAGCAATGGTGAAGCCATTTTATGGAAGATCACCCGCGAAGGGTCTGAGCCTTCCTGGTTGTTTGGCACCATGCATTCCGCCGATAAGCGAATTTTGGCCATGATGGATAAAATCAGGCCGCAATTTGAGACGGCCTCAACGGTCATCATTGAAAATACCGATACGATTGAGGGCAAGAAGCCGGGTGCAAATCTGGCCCTGCTAAAACAATATGCATTTCTTGATGCGGGGACCACTCTCGACAGCCTGGTAGCAGATGCAGAATTACCACTTTTGAAAAAGGAACTCGCCTCAAGACGCATGGCATGGGCGTCTGCCCGCCATATGCAGCCTTGGCTGATTACCGCCTCCATCGGTATTCCTGTTTGCGATTTGCAGGCAAAGGCGAAGGGGGGAGCAGTCCTCGATACAGTGATCGGCAAAACTGCAAAGGATCAGGGAAAAACGGTCATTGGATTGGAAACTGCAGAAGAACAATTCAAGGCGGTTTCCTCCATACCGTTTGAATTTCACGTTAATGCCCTGAATGAAACCCTGAAATTGTCGCATCTTTCCAGCGATTTGATGGAAACCACCAAATATCTCTATCTTGAAGGAAAGCCGGGATGGATGTTGCCACTCGTCCGGTCTTTCGCTCCCAAAACCTATACAGGCAAGGGATATACCGAATTCCAGAAATTGCTGCTGACCAATCGTAACCTTCTTATGGCTGAACGTGCAGCCGAACATCTGGAAAAGGGCAATGTGTTTATGGCCGTCGGTGGATTGCACCTACCGGGAGATGAAGGACTGGTAGAGCTTCTTCGCAAGGCCGGCTATACGCTTGAACCAATCTCGCTCTAGAGTATTTTCTACAATAAATTCAAATACATGGATTTCTTTATGCTTGCTGGCATCAGCTGGCAGCCCAATACACCAATCGTTTACTTTACATGGAACTCCCGCGTGGTAACGTTGTCGCCGTGAATTGGAATTCGTTGCGGGAAGGAACCTCCAATGAAGAAAATGACCTCCATCATTGCAGCAGGCGCAATTCTTGCGGTCTCGGCGGGATCAGCCATCGCATGCCCATATTCAAGTACAAAATATGAAAGTGCAGCTGACCAGAACATGACTGTCGTGGAAGCTCCTGCGGATACTGCTCAGAGTGAGGCTGTGAGCACCTTTGATCCAAAGATACTCCAGCCCGAAGAAAAAACCGAGTAAGCTTACCGGAAGTATTCAATCTGAAAGCTGAACAGCGCTGGCCTACGGTCAGCGCTTTGCTTTTGGCGGCTAAATGGAATTTGGCAGCCTACATATGAATTGGCTTGAAGAAGGTCGCCATCGCTGCTTCACGAACAGCTTCAGACATGGTCGGATGGGCATGACAGGTACGCGCCAGGTCTTCGGAGGAACCGCCAAACTCCATCAAGACTGCCGCCTCATGGATCATCTCGCCTGCACCAAAGCCAACAATATGGACGCCCAGGACACGATCTGTCTCCTTGTCCGCAAGAATCTTTACAAATCCATCACTGGCATTCATCGCACGCGCCCGGCCATTGGCCGAGAAGGGGAATTTTCCTGAACTATAGGCAATTCCGGCTTCCTTGAGCTCTTCTTCCGTTTTGCCAACCGAGGCCACTTCCGGCTGGGTGTAAACAACACTTGGAATAACATCATAATTTACGTGGCCCGCCTGACCTGCCAGCATTTCGGCAACTGCCGCGCCCTCATCTTCTGCCTTGTGCGCCAGCATTGGCCCGGCGACAACATCACCAATCGCGTAAATTCCAGGCACATTGGTCTGCCAGTGATTGTCGATAACAACCTGGCCCCGATCAGTTGCAATTCCAGCTTCCTCCAGGCCAAGGCCTTCAGTATAGGGCAATCTTCCGGTGGAAATCAGAACGACATCAGCGTTTAGCGTCTCTGCATCCCCACCCTTGACCGGCTCATAGGTAACCTTCGCGCCTCTTCCAGCCTTCCCGACCGCAGTTACCTTTGCAGAGACGCGGATATCAATACCCTGCCGCTTGAGGATACGCTGAAATTGTTTGGACACTTCCCCATCCATGCCACCCAATATCTTGTCGAGGTATTCAAGAACAATCACCTCGGAACCAAGCCTGCTCCAGACCGAGCCAAGTTCAAGGCCGATTACCCCGCCACCGACGACAATCACCTTGCGGGGAACCTTGGCCAGTTCAAGCGCGCCGGTCGAAGACACAATGACCTTTTCGTTAATATTGACATCCGCGCCCGGAATTCCGGCAACATCGGACCCTGTTGCAATGACGATGTTTTTCGTCTCCAGCACGGTCTCACCGTCGGCGCCCGCGACCTTGACCTTGCCCGGACCTGCAATTGACCCCAGACCGGTATGTACATCGATCTTGTTCTTCTTCATCAGGAAGGCGACGCCATCAACATTGGATTTCACCACGGCATCCTTGTGGGACATCATCGCCTTCAAATCGAGTTTTGGAGCTGCCACCTTGATGCCAAGCCCGGCAAATCCGTGACCGGCCTCATGAAACATCTCTGAAGCATGCAGAAGTGCCTTTGACGGAATACAGCCAATGTTCAGGCAGGTTCCACCAAGCGTCTCGCGCTTCTCCACAATCGCGGTCCTGAGGCCAAGCTGGGCCGCCTTTATCGCGCAGACATAGCCTCCCGGCCCCGAACCAATTACCACGACATCGTATGCTTGCGTCATCTCAAAACACTTTCAGAATTTCTTTCCAAGGCCATGCTGTCACCGGCCACCGGTAATGTCCAATACTACCCCCGTGACATAGGAGGCTTCGTCGCTCAACAACCACAGTATACCGTCCGCAACTTCTTCAGCTGTCCCGCCCCGCTTCATCGGGATCGTATCTTTCAGTTTTTCCACACGATCGGGAAATCCGCCAGATGCATGTATCTCGGTATCGATTATCCCGGGACGAACTGCGTTAACACGAATGCCCTCGCCTGCAACTTCCCGCGCCAATCCGATTGTAAGGCTGTCAATTGCACCTTTCGAGGTTGCATAATCAACATATTGGCCCGCAGCACCCAATCTGGCTGCTACCGAACTCAGATTGACAATTCCGCCACCCTTGCCGCCATGGCGGGTCGACATGCGCCGCACAGCATGCTGGGCACAGACCATGGAACCCATTACATTGGTTTCCAGCACCCTCATCAACCGATCGATCGGCATCTCATCCAGACGCGCAGCCACGTCCAGTATTCCGGCATTGTTCACCAGACCCGCCAATCTCCCCATGGAATCAGCTTCGGAAAAAATTCTTTCTATCTCTGCCGGTTTGGAAACATCGCCCTGAATTGCGGCCGCACTACCGCCATTTGAAAGGATTTCATCCACGACCCGATTGGCAGCATTTTCATTGGAGACATAATTGACCGCAATGGCATATCCCTTGCGGGCACCGGCAACGGCGCATGCTGCGCCGATTCCCCGGCTCGCTCCGGTAATGAGGAGTACGTCACTCACTGCTGCTACTCAAAGCGCCAATTTGACCATTTCCCAGAAGATAAGCAGAAGGCCTAACCATGAGACGGCCCATATCAGGGTTCGAACATAGGGAATTCCGGCAATATAGGCAGGGAAATACAGGACCCGCCCCCAGAAATACATCTGCGCTCCAAGTGCGGTAGTCTCATTCGCATTGCCGGTATACAGGACAACGAGAACAAGTGCGGCAAATGCAGGCATTGTTTCCAGTAGATTGAAATAGGCACGCTCGATTCTACCGGGAATGCCGGTGGGCGTAATCCACTCATCGCGCGCACTCGCCAGGTAGCTGATACCTTGCTGCATCATTTCGGCAAATACCTGCGCCAGCAATTGAATAAACAACAGCCCGACGGTGAATAACAGCATCTTCAATTCTATCGACACGGATCAATCTCCTGCAGAAATGGAATACTGGGTTACAATTGATTACAGATCGAGAACCAGCCTCTCTGGATCTTCAAGACTTTCCTTCACCCTGACCAGGAAGGTCACAGCTTCTTTCCCGTCCACTATACGATGATCATAGGATAGCGCCA
>JBPCWJ010000476.1:0-5018 GCA_051009635.1 Rhizobiaceae bacterium | reverse complement strand
CCCCAGAATTTGTCAATCGAAGCATTTCCCACCGGCGCCTGCTCCCGTACCATCCTTGGTAAATCGGAAATCATAATCCACCGCGAAACGCCGGATCGATTTCGCATTGAGTGCTGGCGTTCGTTTTCCGATTATGTTTGGAATTTTATGGTGGATGCCGGTAAATCCGCCAAAATCTAACCAGCGGAATATCATGGCCGTCAAATCCCAAAAAAAGAAAAATGAGCTTGTAAAATCGAGACTTGTCCTGAACTTTCCGGGATTTGAGCAGACATCAGCAGAAAGCCAGCTGGACCGTATCAAACATAGTGCCGGCAAGACTGGTGAAATCTGGAATTTCGGCCATGAGCGCCTTTCTGTTCATCAGGAATCCGGTGTCAATCACGCCATAGGCGATTGCCGGACAAAATCTGCCGATTGGCAGGTAAATACCCGGATCGTCCAATTCTCCTGGAACGACATTATTCAGGCCTATGAGAAAGTTGCGCATCCTCTCGGAATTATCCGCAATTTCCCAAAATTCCTGGCTTTTTTTACCGACGGCACGGTTTCACGCTATCGCAAGGCCAGCGGCCGCTATTGGGCTTTCACCATATTCCCCATCCTGCTGTTGGCAATCTTCATCGGCGTATCCTGGTATGCATCCACCTGGTTCACATCCTTTTTGAATTTGTCAGGATCTGCCGCCACCATCATCGAAATCCTCGTTACCATTGTCCTGACGTTGCTTTTTTGCAAATGGCCCGGAGACAAGGCCTATCTGATTTTGACCATTAATGACTGGGGTTTTGCCCGCGACATGGTCAACAGGACCAACCCCGACATAGAAGAACGTTACCAGGAATTTGCAGACACAATTGTCAAGGAAATCAAAACCGGCTCCCATGATGAAATCGTGTTTTCAGGCCATAGTTTTGGGTCCGTCTGGGCGGTCGCAGGCCTTGCTTTGGCACTTGAAAAGGAACCTGATCTGCTTAAGGGTCGCAAGGCAATATTCATGGCGCTGGGTTCCAGCCTGCTGAAGATAGCACTGGCAAAAAATGCAGATTTCATGCGTGAGTGGACAAAAAAAGTGACTTCACAGCCAGAATTGTTCTGGCATGAGATCCAGACCAAGGATGATATAATCGCCTTTTACAAATGCGATCCGTTCGAAGTACTCGGTTTTCCCGAGCCAGCAGGCGGCTACCGGATTGATCGGGTAAACTACAAGAAAGCAATGGACAAGAAGCGTTATAAATCCATGCGCCGTTCATTTTATCGTACCCATCGCCAATACATTCTTTATCAGGACAAGCCAGCAACTTTCGATTACATGTTGCGCCTGTTCGGCCCGGTCTATTCAAGAAACCTGGCCGAACTGCCTGAATCAGTGCAGACCATTGATCCAGGCGCAAAGCTCGTTTAGAGCGTTTCTTGTTCAAATGGAATCGTTAGAGCGAGCGTTTCCACCAAACAATCGGACAGGTGTTTCATGACATTGGACTGGATACTGACAGGAAAAATTATTTGGTGCATCTGCCTGGCTTTATGGGCAGTCTTGCGCTGGATCCCTAATCGCCGTTCGCGCAAGGTAAAGATTGACAAGACTTCACGGACGCCAAGCGAACGTTTCTCCATGGCGGTATCAACACTTGGCCTTGGAATAATTCCCGCAATTTGGGTATTTACCGGAATTCCGGGAAATTTCGACCATGTAACCAGTCCGATTATCGTGATCATTGGCCTGATGGTATTTGCGGGTTCGTTGCGATTGTTCCGTATTACCCATAAGGCGCTAGGCGCAATGTGGTCTCATAGCCTCGACCTTCGCGAAGGACACAAGCTGGTAACGTCCGGCATATACGAGAATGTTCGCCATCCAATGTATTCGGCATTCTGGTTATGGGCTGTGGCACAACCTTTTCTTCTGTCAAACTGGGTTGCAGGTTTTTCCGGGATAGCCGGTTTTGGAACGCTCTATTTCCTGCGCGTCGGGCAGGAAGAGCGCATGATGGAAGAACGCTTTGGCGAGGAGTACAGGCAGTATTGTTCCCGGACAAAGCGCATCATACCCGGTATTCATTAGGGTCAGGACCCTAGCTTCGAGATACGATAGTTTGCATCCCTGAGATCAGCCTGAAATGTGCAGCCATTCTGCAACACTCCGTTCTAAAAGGCTTATTCAGCCCGATAGATACAGGGGAACAGACTATTTGCAACAATTTTAACCGTGCTTTTACCATATTTTCGGTTAGTAAAAGTTCTTAGGTTTTGTAGTGATTCAGGGCTTGTAACAGATGCCATTCAACATGCTTTCCATTCGCACCGCTGCGATCGTGGTTCTTTCTTCTTCCGCAATTGCGCTGACCGGCTGTGCATCATCTGGCTCTTCAAGTTCGAATTCCGGAGATGATAAGAAGTCCGGCGGCGAAAAGGTCCGGCAGGAAACGCGTGCAACTCGTATCGAGGGCGCTGAGGAAGCCCGCAAGGCTGCCACCCGCACCGGCGAAATCTATCTGATGCGCGGCTTGATGGACATTTTCTCACGCGGCATTGATGTCATGGCGGTTCAAATGCGCCGTGAAGGCCTTTATGCGGTAAATACCAGCTATACGGAATGGGAAACCATTGGTGCGGATATCGTCCGCCGCAACAAGCAGAAAAAGGTATCCTACCCAATTGCAATTGTTGGTCATTCGCTGGGTGCCAATGATGCAACCAAACTTGCCAACTATCTCGGAACACGCGGGATCAAGGTTTCTTATGTTGCCTCTTTTGATCCAACCGAACCGGGTTATGTCGGCAAGAACGTGAAGAAAGTGGTCAATTACTATCTTCCGAACGAAAATAACAAGATCTACAAGCGCAAGGGATTTACCGGGAAAATTCATAACATCAATATGAGCAAGGATCCCGATATCACCCACACCACGATTGAAAAGAACCCGAAACTGCAATCGCAGGTCATGGGTAACGTGATGCGGATAACGCGCAAAAAACGCAAGTAATCCCAGGTTCAGCGTCTACTAAATTGCATTGAATAAGACCGAACTGGCAGAAATGCCGGAAATGCTGGTGGTTTTTAGTCCCGCAAACGCCGGAAATGGGCTTCATCAACCCATTCGCCCAAACCTGCATCCCAGGCTGAATTGGATGAAATTCCCCAGGGTTCGCCGAAAACCTTGCGGTTCAGCTTCATGGATCGATCATTGGTAATGCAGCAGGCAGAACGCAGGGCCCGCCAGGGACCTGATTTATAACCCACCTCATAGGCTTCCTGTAGTGCAACTGCGCCATCTGCCGCCGAGCCGGAATTATACATGACTGCGGTAGCTTCCATCAGCGCACGGTCAAATTTGAGCGAAACCAGCGCATGGCCCACAAGGAAATGTAGTGCTTCCCATGTATTGTTCTCGACCTTCGGTGGGGTCATGAACGTCTTGGGTTGAAGCCAGCGCCGCGTATTCGGATCATTTACTGTCTTGTTGAACCAGCTGTCCAGTTGGGACTGACTCGTTACTATCATTGCGTCACCCGTTAATTACTGCAAACCCGGATAACCGCCGCTTTACCGAATTGAAGGCGGACAATAACCGTTTGTGATTAAACAGGAAATACCTGGAGCCATTAATCAGGGATTTAATGTAAATGATGATTAACGCGCCTTGTGTGCCAATTTTGCCGCATCTGGCCTAAAACTTACTGCTGCCGGTTTGGCATATCCGGTAATCAGGACAGTTTCCCGACCGCATGTTGTGGTAATATCTCGCCAAGATCTCCTGTAATCCTGAATACCGCATTGGGCGTCCCGGCAGCAGCCCAGATTTCCTCATATTGATAAAGATCTTCGTCCACGATCATTCTGCAATCTGTTTTATGGCCCATTGGCGGGACACCTCCGATTGCAAAACCCGTCATTTCGCGCACAAAGGCAGCATCTGCAAATTCAACCGGTCCGCCGGCAATTTCAGATAGCAGGTGCTCATCGACACGATTTGGACCACTTGCAAGTACCACCAACGGTTCCCCGGTCTCGGCATTCCTGAAAACCAGTGATTTGACGATCTGGCCAATCTCGCAACCAACGGCATTTGCCGCCTCCCGTGCGGTACGGGTAGATGCCGGTAACTCCTGAACATTAAAGCGTAATCCGAGCTTATCCAGATATGCCTGAAACAGCCGGGCTCGTTTGCTCAGCACCGGGCTCTCTTCTACATTCTAGTTCATCTGACCAATTTGTCAGAACATCTGACACCGATCAATGATGCACGAAGCCGCACTGGACTGGCATTCCAGGTTAGAAATAGTGCTTACATGGAAAAAGGCCGCCTGTCGGAACAGGCGGCCTTAAATTCGTTTCGTCTTTTGGACGATTCACTTACAGCATTTTGCCGGAAACGTTTGTGAAGGTGTTGTTGACACCACCACCAACAGCGGTTGCTCCGCCGATGATTGCAACAGAGATCAACGCAGCGATCAGGCCATATTCAATGGCTGTTGCGCCTGATTCATTTTTAAGAAAGCGAGATACGAGTTTCATTTTTATGCTCCTGGTTCCACTTTGGGAGAAAATGATCATCAACCGGTTGCCCCGATCTGATGACACCAGAATAGCAAGCGCGCATTGCCACCCCGTTAAGAAACATCGTTTACAGAATACTACTTCGCCCAAGACCTGTTCTTGGCAAACAAATGGTAAATGACAGTATAGATAAAAACCTGTGCTCTGAGCACTACATGTAATCAAACAATTAAATTGGATATCTCTCCTTCTGACGGTGAAAATGGCCGCCCGCAATCGAGGCGGCCCTCGCTTCCTCAATTAGCACCGTATGTGTGGAACTCGTATCGACGGCGCTATTCAGGGATTAGCTACCAGGCATATGGCCACTGATATTGGTGAATGTGGTGTTGACGCCACCACCAAGGGCATTCGCTCCGCCAATAATACCTACTGAAATCAGCGCAGCAATAAGGCCATATTCAATAGCAGTTGCTCCGGATTCATTCTTCAAGAATTTTTTTACAAGTTTCAT